>JAEWSZ010000225.1 GCA_023397905.1 Bacillota bacterium
CTTCAGAGACTGCCGCTTTCGCATCGCCGGCCTTTTTGCCAAGTGAAAGGAGTTCTTGATGGACCGGGAACACGGTTGTACCGTTGACAACTTGATAGAGGCTGTCCGAGTCTCTGCGATGAATCGAATCACATCCCAGGCTTCTGCTGATCAGGAATGCGCGATTGGTGCAGGCGCCATAGGAGACTCCACCAGGCAGCATAAGGTCCAGTATCCGGTCCGGGGCGTTGATGCCTGCCCGGTCTATGATCTTTCGGAGATGGTGTTTCTGCGCTGCCGAGTTAAGATGCACGGGGATGACATTTTTGTATGGGGGAAGGTTCCGGGTGGCCCGGAGGTTCCTGGAAAATGCCTCGCCATCACATGTGTCCAAAATCAAGAGACATACTTCGACGCCGAAGTGACGAACCGCATAGTCCGCTTCCTCTGCCAGCAAGGAGATAGCAGCAGCGCACTCCCGATTAGTGGGAAGTGCCAGGCACACTCTGCGGATCATAAGCTGCACCCGCTTGCCTGACGGGATTCACTGAAGCTGCCCCTCGGCAGGCCATGTCCTGGCTCAGGTATGCTTTTATCAGCATGGATAATGGTACCGGGATTAATGAAAAATATTTCTGGCATAGTCAGACTCCTTTCTCTTTTTCGCCGTCAAAAAGTCCCTCGACCTAAGTGAGAAGCTCCAAAAAGGTTTCAATGTTCTTTACCTTAAGAGAAGTATACTAGGCTTCCATTTTAAAACACAACTATCCACTTGGACATGCAAAGTCCCGGCAACAAGCAAAAAACCGACAAAATTATAGTCAAAAGTATAAATTTGTTATTCATAAATCATAAATTGTAATTTTCTACAAATTATGTCAATCTTTTTAAGTGTTTTACTATTTTAGTACTACTATATAATTAATCCTGTTGCAAGTTAGCTTTTAATGTCACTTACCATGAGATTCGTTACATTAAATCCGATATAAAAAATAACTATTCTTATTTTGAATTAACAATGAATTCGTAGTTTTTGTGCCGTGCATGAGAATATTTTATATTTTTCAAGCATTCCTGTAGGGAATGAAATGGACTTTGAGAATTAAAAAACCTCCTGCTATGATTAATGTGTTCCTTGCAAATGCACAAAAATCATTACAGGAGGTGCAAGATTCATTGATTATCGTGGTTTTAAATATTGAAACAGGAGGCTATTTATATGAAGAATGATCCTTTAATACTTGAAGAAATATTGTTGTCATGGAGAAGGTGCGTAAAAAGAGGCCTGATTACAACTCTTGGCGCCCCAATGGTACATATCGGAAGAACAGCCCTCCAGCAAAGGTTACTGTTAAAAAAAAACTATTATTGCTGTACAATGACTCAATCAGTGAAGTAAGCAGTTATATTTCAGTACAATGTTTATATTTTTTATGTGACAGCGACGGAATCATACTGGCTGAAAACAATATGGCAGCCGGCGATACTCCGTTCAAATCAGGCATAACTCCCGGAGCCTCTCTTTTAGAAGAGAGTATCGGCACAAACTCGGTTTCTTTATGCATGACGTTGAACAGGCCGGTTAATATTCTGCCCCAACATCATTATTGCGATCTTTTATCGGAATGCTATGAATATTGCATCCCTTTGGACTATAATAGCGAAACAATAGGCTATATTGCCGTAATCACAACAAATCAACCAATAAAGCCAGAATTGATTGCTATTACAAATCTTACCAATTATAAAATATGCAACGAATATCTAAAGTTTGAAAAGCAAAGTATTCTTGATAAAAATGCACCTGAAAAATTAAACGATAAACAGATAGAGATTTTAAAGCATATGGCTAAAGGCCTCACGGATTACGCTATTTCAAAGGAAATGAAATTAAGCATAAGTTCTGTCAAATACCATAAACACAGCATATTTCAAAAGTATAATGCCACAACCGGTACACAGGCGATTGTAAAAGCGATCAAGTTCAGCAATCTATCTTTAGATGACATTACATGAAAGCCGCTTCAATCATTTCATCTATGGTATGGCACAGGTAAAGACTCAAGTAAAATCAAGGGTTTCAGGGCTCCGGCCTTGAGACCCTTTCTATTGTAGATTTCATGGCTCTGTACATTTTTTCTGTATATTCATCAATTTCATCTCTTGACATTCTGATTCGAGCCAGGGAAGTGCTGTATCCGATTTCCTTTTCTCCATTTTTGAATCCGGCGAAAACTCCATCGGCAAAAGCGTCTAAAGGCTCAATTTGCGTCTTAAGCCATGTCCCGTTCAAATCAGTATTTACCGCCGGCGGCACCACTTCAATAACTTCTATGGATGTGTCAGACAATTGGTATCTCAAACTGATTGTAAAAGAATGTATCGCGGCCTTCGTTGCCGAATAAATGGGCGTAACCGCAAGCGGTGTGAACGCTACGCCGGAGCTGATGTTTATAATGGCCGCTTCGTCCTTTTCAGCCAGATAGGGTGAAAACAGCATCGACAGATGGATAGGAGCCTCAAGGTTGGATATGATCTCATTATTGAAATAGCTCCAATTATGCTTGGCGTCTGCCGTTAAAATGCTAAATCGTTGTGAAATACCCGCGTTATTAACTAATACATTAACTTCCGGATAATTCGAAATCACCCATTCATATAATGCGACACGTTCGGATTCTATTGTCAAATCACACTTCCGGATAATGATATCCGGATTTTTTTCTCTGGCGCTTTCAAGCACATTTTCGCGGCGTCCGCATATAATGACACGATTTCCGGCTTTTATAAAACGTTCCGCGAAAGCCAGACCGATTCCAGATCCTCCTCCCGTAATAAGTATGGTATTCCCTGTAAGTTTCATATTTTCAGCACCTCTTTTATTTTTAGTTTATTGCTTGTTACCTTTTTTCATAAAATCAGATTAAAGATCAAAATAGTGAGGAAGGCTCAGGTCTTGGATAAGTCCGGGCTGTGTCGGCTGCCATGCCAGTTGTTCTCTCGTCAGCTGACTCGAAGCCGGAATATCCATCGACGCGAAATTCACGAACCAGCCAAAATGATTTTGGGCCTCTTCAGGTTTTACACTTACAATCGGTATGTTTAATTGGCGGCCGATCACGCCGGCAATTTCCCGGAATGGGATGCTTTCCTCGGCAACCGCGTGATATCGGCTGCCTGCCACGCCCTTTTCAAGTACAAGCCTGAACAGGCGGGCGGCATCAAGCCTTTGTACAGCCGGCCAGCGATTACTGCCGTCACCGATGTAGGCCGAAATCCCCTTTTCTTTTGCCAGCCTTATTAATGTGGGGATAAAGTTATGATCACCTTGACCGTGAACCGTCGGCGCCAATCGAATTACAGATGTTCTTACGCCATTCCTTCCGGTCATAATTGCCGCCTCTTCCGAAGCTGCACGAGGGTGCGCTGCCGGCTCTGAAGCCGGTACGGTTTCTTCCGTCGCCAAGTGACCCTGCGGAAGAATTCCTATTGCCGAAGTTACGATCAGAGGGCGCTCCGAACCAGCCAATACACTCCCGAACAATTCAATTGCACGGCTGTCTGTCTCGCAGCTGGCCTTAAATTTTGAAAAATCATGGTTGAAAGCAGTATGGATTACAGCATCTGCGCTTGCCGCCCCGCTGCGCAAACTATCAATATCTTCAAGATCGCCTTTATGCACCTGCGCTCCGGCTTCAATCAGAGACTTCACGGCCGCCTCTGAACGCGCGAGACCTATTACCTCATGACCGGAACTCATTAATTCCTTTACAACCGCCGATCCGACAAAGCCTGTTGCTCCCGTTACAAATATTCGCATTATAATTCTCCTTTTCTTTATATTTTTACTGCCACTGTCAGACCGTCCCCTATGGGCAATAATGTACTTTTAAATCGGGGAGAATCCACTATCGTTTTATTGAATACATCTAACGACTTGCACATTTGAGCCCATTCGCCTGATTCAGAATCAAGTTCTGCAGGGAAGAGCGTATCCTCCGCAAGCAATATACCGCCCGGTTTCAACAATCTGACATAGTCCTCAAGCATATCGGCATACAGATTTTTATCGCCTACATCCTGGAATATAAGATCAAATTCATCGTTCATACCGGATATTATGGTTCGAGCGTCACCAATTTCAGCTTCAATCTGCTCGTCCACTCCCTCCCGTTTAAAATTCTCAACCGCTTGCCTGACCATTTCCGTATCAATTTCAATTGTCACAATTTTACCGCCGTAAGACTTAATCGCTTGTGCCATTGAAACAGTTGAGAATCCTATACTTGTGCCGATTTCAAGAATTTTTTTCGGCTTGGTCATCATGATCAAAACTTGCAGCATTCGAGCAACATCGTCATCTACGACGGGCCCGAAATGCTTTATCTTCGTGTCTTTCATATATTTCCTTTGCGTTAATTCTTTATTGGCATATAGGCTTTCAATATAATCATCAGCCTTTTTTCTATTCATTGTCTGTTCCTCCTTTTCTATTATTTAAACCCGGTGGTCAAGTATTAACCACCGGGCGGCAGAGTTCACATCGTTATCTTCTCTATCGAATTAATTATATTTAATTTTAAATAGAGATGTTTGCCTTATATTTTTCTCTTTTTGCCTGATCCTCCAAATTATTTTCAACAGTTGCGTTATATATCTAAAAGATATATAATCAATACATCTTTTAGATATAATTTTGAGGCGGTGGTATTAAAATAATGAATGAACTTTTTATTTTAGGCGAATTGATGGAGGGACCGCATAGCGGTTACGATCTGCATAATGCTATGCAAGTCTCACTGGGCCATCATCGTAAAATCAGCTACGGCGTAATTTATCCATTGCTTGAAAAGCTTGCGGCAAAAAATCTTTTGGAAATAACAGCTATTGAACGAACGGACGGAAAGATTAAAAAGATTGCTACGATTACGGAAACAGGGAAAAGGCGTTTTTTTGAATTAATGAAAATGCCTGTCCCTAATGGCGCTCATAATGACGACATTTATTCAATTAAACTTGATGTAATGCAGCACCTGGCTTTGGAAGAACAAATACAATTACTAGAGCAATTCTATCAGGAACAAAAAGATACGATCAAAGATACGCAAAACGCGCTGAAAAAATTATCTGATGAAAATTCAAAGGATCACTGGTATGCAAGTAAAAAGTTAGAGCTGCGATTGCGACAAGCCCAAGTCGCAATCGAATGGATTGACAAATTTAAATATGAATTAAGGATTGGAACAGGAATCGAATGACTAAAGAAATAAAAATTGCGTTACCACCATCGGTTAACACCGAAAAAACACTTGATGCCGAAATGGCCCGGCTGGCGCGCTTGCTAATCGTCAATGCTCCAAATGAAGGTGTTTCGGACTTGCCAATTCCGGGTTTATATATTGCCCGTTATTCAGACATTGCGCCTGACTTTATAAAAACTTTCTATTCACCCTCTTTGGGTATAGTGGTGCAAGGAGCAAAGTCCATCACCGCCGGACAAGATACCTACCGGCTTGGCAGTGGCCAAATGATGATGCATCCGGTTGCCTTACCGGTTGCCCTGAAGGTAATAAACGCAAGCAAGTCGGAACCGCTCCTCACTGTCAGGCTGGATTTAGATCCACAGCGGATCGCTGAGCTGGTTTTAAAGGTATATCCTCACGGGCTTCCTTCCGTGGGCCAATGGAGTGCGGGTTATGTAGCGGATACCGATGCGGGCATTGTTAATGCGGTGACAAGGCTTGTTGAATGCCTGCAAAAGCCAGGTGACACCGAATTGCTGGGCCCGCTTATTATGGAAGAGATTTTAATTCGTCTTCTTCGCAGTCCCGTTGGTGTCCATGTCGCTGAAATGGGGTTTTCAGACTCAGGTGTTCACCATATTGCCAATGCCATTGCCTGGCTTCGCCAAAATTATTCCCGGCAGATAAAAGTTACGGAACTTGCAAGGCTCACGCATATGAGCGTCTCATCTTTTCACGGACATTTTAAAGCGGTTACATCAATGACTCCCGTGCAATACCAGAAAGCACTTCGCTTACAAGAGGCGAGACGTTTGATGCTGTCACAGCAAATGGATGCGACCACCGCCTGCAGAATGGTGGGGTATGTAAGCGATTCGCAGTTTAGCCGTGATTACAGCGGCTTTTTCGGAGCCTCACCAGGAAGGGATATGGCCAGATTGCGTAAATCATCAGAAGAATGATATTAATAAATGTGAGGACAAGATATCATGTTCCTCATATCAACAAAATTAAATCTCCCACTTGATATTCTTTTTGAATTATCAGTTGTGAGATTTAATCCTTTGTTAAAATGGCTCCTTTATTCCCCTTATTCTTTCAAATCAATATCATATTCCATTCTTTTCGCTGTGGCTTTGGCGATTTCCACTCCCAAAAGCTTTTTGACAATATAAAATGACATATTGATTCCGGCGGATATTCCTCCGGAGGTTATAATTGGATAGGCATCAACAAATTTGGTATTCCTCAGAACATTGACCTTCGGATACTCTCGTTCCAATCTGTCAGCATCCATCCAGTGCGTGGCGGCTTGTCTTCCATCCAGCAAGCCGGACTTGGCCAATAAAAAGGCGCCGGTACAAACAGAAGCTATAATCTTCACTGTTTTTGCGCTCTGCTCAATCCAATTTATTGTTTCCTGATTATGTATTTCAATTTCCTCCGCGCCATATCCGCCGGGTATAATCAGAATATCCGGTTGAGGCGCACTTATAAAATCGAAATCAGGCTGGATTTTCAATCCATTGCGAGCAGTCACTATCTCCATGGTTTGAGCTATGGTATACACATCAAATGCTTTGCCTTTGCCAGCTCCCCCTTCTGCGATGGAAAACACTTCGAATGGACCTGCAAAATCCAGTACTTCAACCTCATTAAAAAGGAATATTCCTACTTTACTGCGTTGCATAAATCTCACCTCTGCTTATCTGTCTTGCCTTATGCGGTTGTCCGCCCTGTCACCTATAATGTAAGTCGTCCTTTATTTACTGCTGTATCGTGAAATCCAGCCATCTTCCGTGTACAATTCTCCAGCAAGTCCATCGCTAACTTCTCTAATGTTTATAAGCTCTTCGTTTTCGCCTGATTGAATTATAACATTTATTTCTTCTTGCTCTAACGACCACAAAAGATGATGTAATGTCGTATCAATAACTTTAGGAAATAAATTTGTTATAAATTCCAGTTGTTCGGCGTTAAAAGACTTTAATACTTGAAATATTTCCTGTGATTCTTTATCTTTCATTTTCCCGCTGGATATTCTCTCCCAATCATCAATAGCTTCATCCCTGACCCTTTTAATTAAATATTCTCCGAATAAATCCAATGGATGTTTTTCATTCATACAGAAATCTCCTCCTAAACTTATTTATACCATAGAATTTTACTTGTAGCCCTTATTAACTCTCTTATTATATCAAATATCATCATCCCAGTTGAAGTAGCATACATACACATGGATTATGGACTCCACTTCTGTTTTATAGGAATATATCTGGATTCGTTCCATATTTAACGCCCCACCTTTTATATTTCTTCATTATTTTGAAGCTGGTGGTCTATTTCCTGGCTGAATCCATAGCCGATTTCTTAATCA
The DNA here is from genome assembly GCA_023397905.1 of Bacillota bacterium. Taxonomy (GTDB): domain Bacteria; phylum Bacillota; class Clostridia; order Acetivibrionales; family DSM-1351; genus Ruminiclostridium. The sequence goes on from JAEWSZ010000225.1 coordinate 7,600, forward strand.
AATTCCTGATAAATCTCTCCATCTCTTTCATTTCGTATTCTATCGCATAATCCAACGCCGTTTTTCCAGAGTTATCCTTCACTCCAATATCCGCACCGTTTCGAGCCAGATAGCGCATTATGTCAATTTCCTCCGATTCCAGAGCAACCATGAATGGAGTCTTGCCTTCGTCATCTCTTGCATTGATATCGGCTCCATGATCAAGAAAATATTTCACTGCCTGTTTTTCTCCTGCTCCAGCCGATAAAAACAGGGGTGTCCACAGGCCATTGCTTCTGTCATCTATATTGGCGCCATTATCCACGAAATACTTGATCACGTCCCAGCTATTACATATACATGCTTCATAAAATGGGCTGTACCCCGCATCATTTCTTGCTTGAGCATCAGCTTTAAACTCAATGAGGATTTTAACACATTTCAGCATACCCACATCGGCTGCAAGGATCAGCGCTGTATTGTTTTCAGGCCCTCTGGTTTCTGTCTGTGCACCTTTTTCTAAAAGATACCTTACCAATAAAGGGTTCTTGCATTGCACTGCAAGCATTAATGCCGTGTATCCATCTTTGTCCGGTTTTTCCAAGTCAATCTTTTCCGTTTCAACAAAATATTCAACTCTATCTGTTAATCCTGCCTTAATCGATAGAAATATGTCAAGCCGGCCAATTTCCGTGTTCTCAACCAGGTAACTGATCACACCATTATGCTTATAGCGGGCAGCAAGGGACAGTGCCTTGTTTCCTTTCTTATCCTCTGCGTTTATATCAGCACCCCACTGTATCAAATATTTCAGCGCATCCGTGCGGCCATGTTCAGCCGCGTATAAAAATGCAGTTTTACCCGAATCATCTCTCTTTTCCAGCGCGGCGCCTCTCTGCAGCAGCAGCTCAAGTATGGTCATATTTCCCCTGAAGGCCGCCCACATAAGCGGAGTCATATCTGACACACTTTTAGCCTCAATATCGGCGCCCAGTTCCAAAAGATACCTGACCAGATACTCGTCACTATCCATAATTGCAGATGTTAAAAGTGTTTTGTCCTGGACATCCCGATCCTCCAGATCAAAGCCTTTCGACAAAAGATGCCTCATAAGTTCATAGTGTTTTTCCCTTGCACAATGCATAACAGCAGTTGCACCAAGTGCACTTCTGGCCTTAATGTCCGCACCCTTTTCCAGCAGCAGATCTACAATATTCTTTTGATTATTGACAACAGCATGCAGCAAGGGAGTGTATTCCATCCGATCCCTTGCCTCTATGTCCGCTCCCTTTTCCAACAAATATTCCACCACTTCCCTTTTACCTTTCATTACAGCCATCATCAGCGCAGTATGCCCATTCTCGGTAATCTGCTCCAAAGGGACCTTCTCTGCTTCAATCAAATACCGCACTCTCTCAATAAGACCTGCGCCGCTTGCATATGGTAAATCAAGCAGTGAAGCATCCGCCCCTTTTTCAAGTAGATACGCAGCAATTTCGGTAAAGCCATATTTAGCCGCATATAATAGTGCGTTCCAGGTATCATTCCTGGTGGCGTTGATATCCGCGCCTCCTTCGACAAGGCATTGCACAATTTCCAGTTGGTCATAGCAGGCGGCATTCATCAATGCCGTCTGATCATACTCATCTCTGGCGTCAATATTGGCACCCTGCTCAACCAGGTACTGCAGGATGTCGGCATACCCATAATCCGCAGCCTGCATTAACGGTGTCTTTTCGCTTTCTCCCGTATTTTCTATATCAGCACCGTTTTCCAATACGTATTTTACAATGTTCAGGTCACCATAACTTACCGCGAGTATCAGATCATTTCTTACAAGCGTATAAATGGTATCATCCTGTTCACTCCAGTTGAAATACCCGTCAAGGAACTGAAGAACAGGCTGTGAGATATGATAATTAAGAATAAAGCTCTGCATAATACTGCTTGCCAGCGTTTTATTTTGAATATTCCACATATCTTCGGATTCAAGAAGAGCCTTCCAGCATTCAATGTCATTGCGCTCCAAAGGATTATCATAAATTAATCTGACTTTATTGCCGAAAAGAAGAGCTTCAGGTGTGTATCCGGGTTCAGTCTGTTCGCTGCGGTCAGAAGCAGGCTCCATATCATTATAAACAGGCCTTTCAGCCTCCTGCCGGGCCCTGGCATACTTGATTGCACCGTCATAAGCCTCCTTCAATTGCTGGAATCCCTGTGGATCCTTTTCCGGACGATGTATCCTTAACTTTTGGGAATAAACCTTCCTGATCAATCTTTCATCTTTTGTAGTACTTATGCCGAGTATATCCCAGACTGTCATTCAGAATCCACCTGCCTCTCAAAATCGTCAAGCTGTATTTTTAAATTCATTTGCTGCTTTCTTTACATCCACAAGTTCGCACCGTCCGCCTTTCACATTACCATCACCGGAATCGTCTAAAAAGCTGCTGCTTTGAGTGTGCAAAAAAAAGAGCAAGATATGGTCTATGCCTATATCCTCATATAAAATCGGACAATCTCCAACCATCTGAGTAGGCGTAATTCACATCCTCAGTATCTTCGTTGACACTAAACAGCTGTTTTTGCGGGCCGTAGAAGTAATTACCCCTATCCGAGGTGAAGCATAACATGCAATAATCCGGATCTGTGGGACCCATGGGATAATATTTTTCGTCGCCTTGCAGCCAAAAAACCTGTTTGGTTTCAATATCCGTACAGACCTGTATATGGCCGGTCAGCATTAACCCGGTAATATTCTGAGGATCCATAAAGTAAACACATGCGTTGGGATTCTTAAGCCACTGTTGTGTACGGATGGCAGAAATATTTGATGAGAACCAGAATACTCGAAGGCCTTCATTTTTTCGCCTGAACATGGTTTTTGCGTTTGGGAATCCATTTTCGTCAATGGAGCAGACAATCGCATCGCGGCTGTTCTCAACCAGTTTGATTATGTCCTGTTTGTTTTGATTGATCACGTATTTGACCTCCTGTTAATTTTCAAGATTGACAATGATTTTGTGTAGCATGCCCTCAAAATCAGTGATTGTAAGTCGTTCGTGCTCCCACAAAATATACAAAATTCTCCCCGTGCCCCGTTAAACGCATCCACACCGCTTTCCTTGAGCATTTTTTCAAATACACGGCCTTGTAACTGCCGTATTTGTGAAATAAGAAATCCTCCAAAAGTTTTTATGGTGCTCACCTCCCTATATAGTACTATATAGTTCTTTCGTCAAGATCAATGCCTCTTCGTAATAAAATAAGCGCAAATGTGAAACACTTTAACGTGTCTTATAATTACGCTTTTTACAGTACCAGAAATGCCGCTTCAATAATTATATTTCTTTTATAAATCCAATCTCTTTTTTCTCTTATTGCAGACTCAGTCTCCCTGTGGTGATAATATAGACTCATGGTCAAATCCCTTAATAATTGTGCCATAATGCGAAAACAAGAAAAACATATGATCGCCTGCACCATTATCTATTTTAACCATGTCAATACCTTCTGAATAGTTTTTGTAAAAGCTGGTACGACGTAACCACGATTTTTTTTCATTAAGCATAATTATATCCAGTGCCGCTTGAGAAATTAAGATTTCCTTTAGTTTTTCCGGATTTGGTAACTGAGTGTAATTTAATATTTCCATATCAACAATCCTCTCTAACAGCAACTTAAATTACTCTAATTCAATACCTTTTGTAATTATCATATTAAGAAACTCCATCAAAGTTATTGAAGTTAATCTTGAGCATTAGTTAACGTGTTATAAATATCATGAAGACTTTCGTCGTCTTCGTTGTTAATCAGAGTCTGTTCATCATCCTTAAACCCAAACAATTGGAAGTTAGTTTTTTCTTCAGACTCCTCAATTGTTCTAACTCCATCAATTACACAAAACAATCCGAACAAAGAGGAGTCAACTGCTTCCTCCATCATCCTTGCCACCATATTCCTGTCTCCTTCTGACAGGCCATTATACCAATTAGATAGCTCTACATGTTTCTTTCTTGGTTTCCTTCCCGGAGGCCTTTTAATAAATTCAATAGTATCTTCCACTGCCACATCTCGAACGTGACTTTTGACTGCTTCAACAAATTCGTTTCCGTTCATTTAATCTCCCTCACTTTTTCTTGTATGCATTCGGATATGCATTTTGATTTTCTTGTATTAATGGATCGACTCCGGTGAATCCAACCTGTGAATTTGCTCCATGGCTTCGCTTATTTCAGAATACAAAAGCTCGTCGATCAGCTAATATATTAACATTTGGCATTTTTTAAGATCCTGTAAAAGACAATAGAAATACAAACAACATCGTTATTATTGTATATCTTCAGGAGTTTTCTTTCAACAAAAAATTCACAATTTTACCATATTTGCCAGTGATCCCGATACCTGCGGGTTCAGTAAAAAGCCGTAAAATATGCAGAGGCCCGCCCTCTTTTATAGAGAGGGCAGGCCCCGCGCGGTTTGTTGTTTTAATATATTTACTTTGTCTTTCTCACGCCGTTTTCATCGACTTCGTACTCGTCAATTCTAGCGTTCTTGGCGAGAGAGCCGTCGGCATAGAAGTAATACCACTTGCCGTCGATCTGGAGCCACTGGCCGGAAACCATGATGCCGTCCCCGGAGAAGTAATACTTGTCACTGTTCACGGTGAGCCAGCCTGTGACCGGCTTACCGCTTTCACTGATGTACTGCCACTGGCCGGCGTCGTTCTGCACCCAGCCTCGTGCCGTGCCCTTGTCAATGACGAGTTCAACGAAATGGCGCAGGATGGTGGATGCTTCCCCGCGGGTGGCGTTACCCTGCGGGTCAAAAATATTATTGCCCTTACCCTGCATAATGCCCGCTTGCTGAATGGCTTTTATCGCCGCCTTTGCGTAAGAAGAAATCTTCGCGCTATCGGAGAAAGTGACCGCCGCCGCGGAAACCGGCAGCTTATAACCGGTAGCCTTAGCATAATTCTGCATCATCACCGCCATCTGCTCGCGGGTAATCAGGTCGGTTGGTCCGAATTTCCCGTTGCCGTAACCGGATACGATCTTGCTTCCCACCGCCCACTCTATGTAGGGCATGGCGGGGTCGGCAGCCTTTACGTCAGTGAAGCTGCCGGTTTTCCAGCTGCTCACATCCGTATCTGAAAGTCTGCCCAGCGCCATGAGGAAGTCGGCGCGGGTAATGGCGGTATCGGGCGCGAAAGTGGCGGCACTCGTTCCGCTGATGAGATCACGGCTGGCGATAAAATCAATGTTGTCCTTCGCCCAGTGTTTTGCCGTATCGGTAAAGGCCGGAGCAGGAGCCATATAGCCCACACCGTAGACGGACAGGCTGTTCCTGGTGAAAATCAGCCTGCCATTGTCATAGCTGGAATTCGTGAGCAGTTGCGGCTTTCCATTTTTACCCACATACACGCCAAACAGATTTCCTGTTTTTTCCTTGTCGGCGGCCTTGTAGGCAATGCCCAGCGTAACCGTACCCCTGCCGAAGCTGCTGACATACTCTGTCCTGCCGTTATTCTGATAGCTTACGGTGATATTGAACACCGGACGGTTGCCAATGAGCTTCTTCGCCTCATTGGACAGCTTGGTCATCGACTTAGCCGAAACCGTGACTGTTCCTGCAGATTGCCTATCAATTTCGGTGACAGCGTCCGTGTCAAAGGTCACATCCAGCACAGCCGAACCAATCTTGATGAACTTCACCCCTGCTTCTTTCAGCCGGTCGATTGCCCCTGCGTCAATGGTAACATTCAGATTGGTGTAGCCGCCGCTGCCCGTAATGTTGAATTCCAAAGCGATGCCGTCAGCTTCCCTGCCGGACTTCTTCGCCTCGTCCTGCGACGCCTTGATGGCGTCCTTTACCATCTGCTCGGTGATTGTCGCAGAGAGAATGCCGTCCTTCACCGTGCCGGGGATACTCATTTTTGCCACGGTCGGCATGTTGGGCTGTTTTTCAGTGATAATATTAGAGGATGGAGGTGCTATTGTGCCGCCGCCTCCTCCGCCGCTGGAGATACCTCCGTTACCCTGCCGTGTGATGGTGAGTGTGTATACCTTGGCGCTGCCGTCTTCAGCCGTCACCTGAACATACGCTGTGTTTGTGCCTGCGGAAAGCACCATGGTTCTATCTGGGATCTCACTTATGCAGCCAGCGTCGCCGTATAGCTTCCAGCTCGCCCCCGTGCTCACGGAAAGGCTGATAGCTTGGCTGGTAACACTGTTCGCCACTGTTGCTGTGATGCTTATGCCGCTGATAGCAGCGCCGGTGGGAACGGTTACGTTTATTACATCCTTTTCGGAGCTTTGTACCGGCGGCGGTGCTTTCAGTGTAAAGCTGACGGTGTAAGTCTTTTTGGTTGCCCCATCCTCGGCAGTTATCTCCACGGTTGCGCTGCCAGGCAGGGATGAAGCCTGTGTGATGCTGACACCTGCTTTTGGATCAACCGGTGCTGCAGCTACTGTTGCGGCTGCACTGCCGGGCTGGGTGCCGTAGGGCAGTTCCACACTGTAGGCAGTTTCAGAAGCCTGAAATCCGCTTACTGTGCTGCCGCCTACAGTCAGATTGCTCAGATCCGCGTTGCTGTTAGGAGTGTAATTATCGACGATATTGACGGTAAGTACGGTGGAAGCTCCTATATCAAAGGAGATTGTAAATTCTGCCGTGTCACCCGCAGAAAAGCCCTTCGTGCCAAGATAGTCGTTCTTGATAGTCAGTACATTTCCGCTGACAGCATAGCCGGCAAGTGATGCCAATGACGTCCCGCCATATGCCACATCCGTAACCGCAGCGGCACTGTTCCATGTGATGTTAGTGCTTACATTGCCGGGAGAAGCAAGATCATAGCTTACGCTTGTCGGGCTGATGGTTGCGTCAGTCACAGCCGCCGCATTCACGGTGATTGCCTGATCAACCGACTTTCCCGAAACCGTGTGGCTGATGGTCGCCTTGTTATGGCTCGTTGTCAGCGTTGTTCCGTTCGCCGGGCTGACTGTGATGCCCTTGGAACCGAAAGCGGCCAGAGCCACATCCTCTGTACTGCTGTCGCTCTTATTCAGGGTCACCACAAGACCAGTGAGATCAAGAGTTTCTCCTGCCGTATATGTGGTCCTGGCCGGTGCGGTTTTTACCGTGACCGAAGTTACCGTAATCGGAATCGTATTTTTGTACACTGCCACTGCCTGTGCCGCGGTGGTCACATGGAAGGAGCCAAAGTCCGCTACGCTGACGGTGACATTGCCTTCCCTGTCAATCGCCGCAAGCCCAATCGTCCATGCAGTGCCGGAACCTGAGAGGGTTCCCTTGGTCGCCGAACCTGTGCCGTCCCCTATGGTAATCTTATCTGCGGTCAGATTCGTTACCGCCTGGCTGAATGTCAGCACGATGCCGGTGGAATCCGCCGTGCCGCCTGCTCCGCCTGTCTGCGCTGCCGTGAAGGTCACGTCTGAAGCAGACGCCGGAACCGCATACAAGTCAGTGTCAGCACTAAAGGTTGAGCCGGAATCATATACGGCATTGACGCCGTCGCGCCATGTCACGCCTGAAAGCGCGGGGAAGGCCGCCATACCGCCGGAAAGCGTGTATGCGGTGGAAGACAGCGCAAAGCTTCCGGGGTTTGCCGCCGAATCATCATAAAAGCGGACGCGCACAACCTTTTTTACCTGGCTATCGATGGCTGCCAGCCCGGGAAGAGCGGAGCCGTCAATGGTAGTGTGCCCCCAAACTAAATCGGGGTCGCGCCCTTGCAGCAGATGGGCGATCTTGCCGGAGCGCAGCTCCGCATCTGTGACCTGCGTCATTTCGTAAATACCGCTCCCAAATCCGTCCGGCACCTCACCCGGCAGATATGCCAGCCCATCTATGAATAGACCAATGCCCGCAGACGCCGTACCCTCCAGGAAATAGCATTCTTCAAGGGAGCTTGATGATTTCGCATTCCCCAGCAAAGCGCCTACACCCCATAGCTTATTAGGGGGTGTGCCCTTGACCGGGCCGGTGCTATAACAGCCTTTTATTCTGGAATAAGTATCTCCGCAGATACCGCCAGCTTGACCTCTTTTGCCGGTGACCGCCCCCGTGTTATAGCAGTTCAGCATCTGTCCACCCACCATCACATAGCCTGCCACGCCGCCGGCACCGTGATCTTCGCTGGTGACCGCCCCCGTATTATAGCAGTTGATGATGTTGATTCTTCCGGCGGCAAACCCCACTATGCCGCCGGCATATTGCCCGCCGTTGACGGTACCTGCATTGTAGCAGTTACGAATGATTGCGATGCGTCTGCCAGGCTCATCAAAATACTGCACATATCCCACCACGCCGCCGACATAGGTGTAACTGCTTTTGATATAAGCATCGCTAATTCCCACATTCTCTATAATTGCATCTTCGACACTGCCGAACAGCCCTTGACACTGGGCGGTCGTGTTGATGTAAAGGCCGCTGACAGAGTGGCCGCCGCCGTCAAAAATGCCTGAAAATTGATCACGACCCTCGCTTACACCTATAGGCGTCCAGGCTTTGCCGCTGTTAAGGGTCACATTGCCGTCACCATCCGTTGTCCAGCGCGCGCCCAAGTCGATGTCAGCGGTCATTCTGTAGTGTTTATTTCCATAGTTCCCGTTATCATTATTTACGAAATACGCCATCGAGCGCAGTTCATCGGCTGTTCCGATCAGGTACGGTTCACTCTCTGTACCGCTTCCCACCGTTAAGTGCTTGATCCATTGTGCGTAAACTGTGATGTCATCCGTTACCGGTGTGGAGACGGTAAATTCCGCTCCGCCCCCGTCCGCCGCCCTATTCCAGCCCAAGAAACTGTAGCCCTGCCTGGTCGGAAGGGTTCCGGGAGGTGTTGTCACTCCGCCATAGCTTACACTCTGCACGGGCGGGTCGGGAGCTGTGTCGCCGCCGTTTTTGTCAAAAGTAACATTGAATTTTCCCCCCCATTGGGCATAAACGGTAATGTCGCCGGTTACGGCTGTGGAGGCTGTGAATGGGGCGCCACTGCCATCCATCGCCGTGTTCCACCCCCGAAAGAGCTCTCCGGATTTTGTCGGCGGGGTGGGAAGCGCTGTGGTCTGACCATAGCTCAGCTCCCGGGTATTTGGCGCAGCCTCCGTATCACCGCCGTTTTTGTCAAAAGTAACTTTAAACACGGCTCCCCATTGGGCATAGACGGTGATATCGCCGGTTACGGTTGTGGAGGCTGTGAATGGGATGCCACTGCCATCCATCTCCGTGTTCCATCCCCGAAAGAACTCTCCGGATTTTGTCGGTGGGGTGGGAAGCGCTATGGTTAGACCGCGGCCCAAGGTCTTTGTTCTGGGATTGGCTTCCGTTGTCCCGCCGTTGTTATCAAAGGTAACGGTAACATTCCTGGCCGTTTCCCATTGCGCATAGAGGGTGGTATCTGCATCCAGGGTTATCTCTTGCCGATCAGCGTAGGCATTGCCGCCGCTCTTCAGGGTGTTCCAACCGGTAAAGTCCATTCCCGCGTATATAAACTCGTTGGAGGCAATCGCCTGCGGCAGTCCCTTTCCGAAGATCTGCTCCGGCATGGAGCCGCTGCCTCCATTGGCGTCAAAGGTCAGGCGATAGGTTTCCTCCGCAATCAAGAAATTCACAGGCACCGCGCCCGAACTCATGAAGTTGCCCTTGCCGATGACTGTGGCTGTCGCGACACCCGGGCTTATATTGTTGCCGTAGCTTACAGTGTAGTCGACGCCTTTCACCAGGGTATCTGCACCCTTGGTTACCGTTACCTCCGGAGTAATCGGACTTCCGGTGGGCTTCTGCGGCGGGATCGGCGCAACTGTAAAATCAGCGGCCGGATTGGAGCTGGAGGAAAAGGTCGCCTCTATGGTATGGTCGGCGGAAATGTCTGAGAAAGTGTATCTAAACTCAGTCTTGGAGGGGACCGCCTCCTTAACGGGTAATCCGTCAACCACCAGCGAGGCGATTGTACGATCAGGCTGGGCACGAATGACGAACTCCTTATCCGAGCCTTCCTCCACGTCAATCACACCGCTGGGGGAGATGGAACCATCCGGCCCCGCAGTGGCGGTTATCTTAAACATAGGCCCCCTAAAGCTTAAAAATGGGTAGCCGCCGTTCCTGCCGCTCTCTATTTTCCACAGAACCCCGGTTTGTTTGAGCAGGTTCAAGAAATCAAGGCTCTGCATATACTCCTTGGTGTTAGGGACGGCTCGCATATCTACATTATAAGGAGTTGATGTAACAAGGTAATAGGTGCTGGTAACATTTATTTTGGGGCCGTTGTATCTTCCCACAACACCGCCAACAGCAGCCGTGACGCCATTCTCGTACGTTGCCGATATCTGCCCGACATTATAGCAGTATCCGATATTATATACGTTGCCCGCATTGTTTTCACCGAAGTTGCCCGCGATCCCCCCTGCTGCACCTACTGCACCTGAGGTTCCGACTCCCGTCACGTTAATATTGCCGTTATTATAGCAGTTGGTCATATTCCAGGAGGCGGCATAGCCCGAGATGCCCCCCGCATAGAACCAATCCACGTTGGATACGGATATTTCACAGCTGCTGTAGCATTTGGATATGAATGCTTTTGAATAGCCTGCGATACCGCCCGCAACAGCATTGTTGCTATTCGTCACCTCCACACTGCCGCTGACGCCCAGGTTTCTGATTTCGTTGGAATCCCCTATTACATAGCCGAACAATCCCGCGTATCCGCTGCCGCTTTGCTTCACGGACATATTTTTTACCATAAAGCCGTCGCCGTCAAAGGAGCCCATAAACGGGGTGGAATCGTTTCCGATGGGTGTCCAGTCCGAGCCGGAAAGGTCGATATCCCGGGTCAAGATAAACCACTTTTCATAATACAGATTGCCGCTTCTGATACTGGCGGCTAGCGCCTCAAGACCGGCTCTGTCAGAGATCTTGTAGGGGTCAGCCCCGGTTCCCGAACCGTCCCATGGCTCCCCGGCTCCGAATAGCGCCATTCTTGCGGTGCCGGTGCTGCCTGGTTCTACCATCACTACCGCCAGTGGCTTGGGTGCGTGGACCTGAAAGCCTTCGACCTCTGCGGTGAAGATATAGGTTCCGGGTGTATCGCCGTCATACTCCGGATTGGAAATCCATTTCACCTGCACGGGAATGGTATTCTCTGCCGGCTCATTTTGCTCCGGCACTGTCAAGTCAGTTGCCGCAGCAAGGGATACGGTTGCTGTTAGGGTTTGGGGCAGATTGAGGTCGCCTAATGCTGTGCCCAAAGGTACTTTCTGAATTTCATTTTCCTTGGGCAGCGATTCAAAAGCAACGATTACATTGCTCTTCCCCGCAGGGAGCACGGTACCTTCCGCAAAGGCGGATACCGGTAATAAGCCCAGCACCAACATGCCAACCAGCATAATGGATAAGATTTTACTGCTTGATTTTGCTTTCATACTGTTCTTTCCTCCTCATTGTTTTCCTGCCGTCTTGCATCGCACATGCAGACGCCGATAGGGTCGCAGGGAGTTTGTTCCCGGAAAAACCAGCCGCCGCAGTCGCTCGGCGAAGGTTCTTCCGCAATTTTTGGTTTGCATGCTGGCAGGCGTCCTGCTCCGCCGTAGCAAAGGAGCGGCCCTCCCCGGTATGTTCCGGCCGTTCCTCAAAACCGGGGAAGGCCGGATAACTCTCGTCAAGCCGCTCACGCGCCTTCTGAAAAAGGGCATAAAAATGCCCATATGATAGTTTTCCATATCTATCATATGGGCAAATCCATATTTCCGGTAGTGACTTTTCACCCTCAAAAAGTCACGTTTTTGGGTTCACATAATGTATTTTACAAGTTCATCCCTTCCGGATATATACAGCTTTTCGTAAATCTCCAGCATGATGTTCTTGAGCCTTCCGACGGAAATACAGTGCTGCCTGGCAATCCTGGCGTAAGGAACACGCTGCGCCATGAGCAAAGCCAGGTGATATTCCCGCAGGGTCAGTATAAGTGTGATGTTATCCTTGGTAAATTGGTTATGAAAAGCGATCCAGTTTTTCCATGTGCGCTTCCATTGTCCGAGAACCGCGGCAAGACAGGATGGAAACTCCTGTTCCAAAGACTGCTCCATCAGACCGCCAAGCGCGGTAACGACCTCTGCAAAGGGCGTGATAAAGCCGTGAGGCAAAGCGAGACGCATGGCGGAAAGCAGCCAGCGCCGGGCCTCTTCATCGCGTCTGAGACAATGGCAGGCGACGGCGCAGGTCACCCGCAGATAAATATCGGTCGTTGTGAAACCATGAGGCTGTACGGACAGGGTCAGGGCGGTCTGCGCCACGGCCAGCATGGCCTCATAGTTGTGCAAGCAGTGAAAATACTTTGCGCGTAAATAGAGAGCATTCGGCTTCGCCTGCGGTGCAAGAGTGCTGAAATCCCCTTCTTTCAGCCAGACGGGAGCCATGTTCGGAGCAACCACGCTCACGGCGGCGGTAGAAAGGGCCAGCTCCGCAAAATCGGCTGCACCGCTGCCCCTGTGGGCTTCCACACATTTTTTAAGATAAGCGTCTATCTCCGTGTATGCGCGATAATCCCCCAGACTGATGGCTGCCGCAATCGCTACCAGACAAGCACGGAGTCTCGCCGCATCGTCTCCCCGGGTTCTCTGAAAGCAGGCCATTGTCGTCCTGAAATCCCCCCGCAGGTAGGCAAGCTCGCCCTCATACTGGAGCCACATCCTTTCCTCATTCACGGAATCCAGAACCGCGTCCGGACTATCCTCAGGCATGACACCGGCTGTAGCCGTCAGAAGGCGGGCAAGATCGTCCGAAAGCGAGTACCGGTTAGCCGGCCGCTCGCGGTGGCGTTTATCGGCAGGCCTCCCGGCATCAGCTGGTATCAGCCACAGCTTTCCCTTTTTCTCCACGCCGGGAATGCGTCCGGCGGCCAAATGATAGGCAACTGAACGGCTGGATACTCCCCATTTCTCTGCCGCTTCACTTGCTGTTATGTAATCCATAGTATTCACTCCTGGTAACATTTGTATAACTTCATTATACTTCTTATATCTGAAGAATACAAATGGATTCCCCATCTTGAGTTTTCCGCAAAATTATCCACAGAAGCTTATATTGCTTCTTTCATTAATATTATTCATAACCGCAGCATTTGTTTTACCGCCATATCGTCAGGAAAATCTTGCCTCTTATATGGTATATTATTCAGATTTTGTGCAGGGTATCAGCCCCAGACTTTCGATTGCCCGTGTTCCATCCTGGCTTTGCAGCCACTTGATAACTTCGGCAGGTCGCTACGCACTACAGCGTAGTAGCCATCGGAAAGAGGATAGGAACCGTTCAGACCAAAGCATCCGAGATTGAGGAATACTATATATAAATGTCTTGATGCATAACCTGACAGTTGTGTGAGTATCGTTCCATGTGCAGGCGCCAGATACGTCCTGACGCCTGCTTTGACCATCAGCCCTTGGCAATTCCACAGGACATTTTGTCCCAGGATATAGCCTGCCTGAGCCGAGCTTTCACTGAACATTTTTACCCTCATGTTCTTTGGACTCCATATTCGTCCTTAAGTTTATTTGTAGTCATTTTTATTATTTTCGTTACACTGCCCATTTACCATAGACTTTCCTTTCTTATAACTTTTCATCATTAGCTTTTTCCTCTAAAGAGATAAGGCGGTGATCTTTTGTTAAAATTTCCATTTGGCTTATAGCGATTGAATTGAGTTTTTCCAGACGTTGTGCTTGTATCAAACCTTCATTAATGAACAATGCGTTGAGATTTTCTAAGTTTGCAAGGCATACTAATTGTGAAACATTAGCATAATCACGAATATTTCCTTTTAGCTCCTCATTACTATCACGCCACTGCTTTGCTGTCATTCCAAATAGTGCAACATTCAACACATCTGCTTCATTTGCATACACCTGCGTTATTTGATATTTGTTTAGTGCAGGAGGAATAAGATTTTCTTTAATGGCATCGGTATGTATTCTGTAATTAATCTTAGTTAAATTACGTTTAATATCCCATCCGAGTTGCTTTTGTTCCTCATCTTTGAGTCGCTGAAATTCTTTTATCAGATAGATTTTGAACTCTGGACTTATCCACATACCAAATTCAAAAGCTATATCTTTATGGGCATAAGTGCCTCCATATCTTCCCGCATTTGCCTTTAATCCAATTGCATTTGTTTTTTGCACCCATTCTTTGACGCTGATCTTATAACTATTTAATCCAGCTTGGCTTTTAATTGTGGCGAATTCGCCATAATTAAATTTCGGATTATAAATTTGCTCCCAAATGCCTAAAAATTCTACTGTATTTCTATTACGAAGCCAGTCAGAAATAAAAAAATCACCATCTTTGGCCTTTAACATATCTGTAATGGAAATATAATCATTATCATCAATGGTAGTAATGGATATTTCTGTACCAATAACATTGATCTTTTTTGTCACAAATTATTCCTCCCACAATCGAACTCATGTTCTATTGTACTCTTTTGAGATATTATATTCAATCTTTTTGAGTAAGAGAGAGTAAATGATTTTGTAACAATTAGGAAATGAAAAGAAGTCAATCACTCCATAACCACAGCGACAGACTTCTTTCGACAAAATGTGTGGATTGTTAGGTCAAAAACGCTGATGTCAAGTCAAGGATATAAATTTTATTGGATAAACAATATTCTTTTACGAATCTTCAACTTTTTATTGGACACTATATAAAATCCGATGCCTTACTTTCCTATGGATAATGCGAACCAGAAAGAATATGCTTCATTTTCCCTAAAATATGGCTTTTCTTCAGTTACGCTTTTTTATATGCAGGTTTCCCCCTTAGCATGATTTTTCAAAAGGAGAAAAAGACCCCACTTCCCTCTAAAAAGTCTTTACATAAGGTACATGTTTTGATTACAATTCAAGCTTTTTACCAGATTTCTTTTCAAAACTACTTATCACATCATTAGGAATAATACCCAAAAAATAGTCCTCGACTAATTTCCAAATATATTGGTTTTCAAATGCCCCTTCAAAAATATATGTCAGCATTTCTACAGAAACATCATGCCGTTCATTGAACCAGCATTTCATTGCGTTTTTTTGTAATTCGTTTTCCAGGACTATTCCTGATGGTTTCCTGGTGTAATTCATATACTTTCCTGATTACCTCAATTAGCTGATACTCCTTAATAACAGAAAGTCCATGCAGTCTATTGATGTGCTTGAAATCGTTTGCCATAAACTTGTAAAAAGCTTCTCCCCTCAAGCCTGGTTTCCTTGCAGCACGTCCAATCTCCTGTACGTAGTCACAGACATTACCTGTCGAACGGATAGATCTATGTAATCATCTTCATTCCTAACCACCGGTCTCGAAATATTATGCGGCGGTATATATATAATTTCGCCCACTTTGCCCATACTCATCATTACCCTTGATCCAATATAATATTGTGAAATGTTATATAGAAATGTGAGCAGGATGCTGAGGTCATAATGGCCCTCTCCGCTGCCTACCCTTTCAAATTCCCTGAAGGTATCAAATGGAGTTAGCCTATTCTTATAAACACGTTCTGATGTCAGAGTATCAAATACATCCGCTATGGATATTATTTTGGCAAAATAGCTGACACCTTCGCTTCTCATACCGTAAGGGTAACCTGTCCCGGTTTCCTTTTCATGATGCATCAGTACGACATTTTTAACTTTCTCATAATCAAGCACCCTGCCTGCAGAAAGGTCATTAATAATAACCTTGGCCGAGTTAACACCTTTCAGATATTTTCTTAAATTCTTTAGTTTTTGTCTTATGTATTCATTTACTATTGTGTTTTTACTAACAACCAAACTTCCGTATCTGTCGAATACATTATCAGCAATCTCATAACCATCAGGGCATTCATATATACTAAAAATGTGTCTTTCTTTCATCAAAATAATCTCCAGTGTAAAATGTTTGTTCTGGTATTCGTTGATACAACTGAAACTATTTCAATTCATTTGCATTTTCTCAGTACCTCGTTAAACTTTAATGTTGCATCGTTTAGTCTCTCACTCGCATTTGATTCCTCAAAGGAATCAAAAATCAGATCCATATCCCTTGTCTGATTAACCAAATTGATATCTATGCTTTTAATGAATTCATTTTGATATACTCTCATGAATTCTCTGGTGTTTTTTAAAGAAAAAAGATCTGTATTTTTGACCAATATACCGTATCCCCGGTATTCTTTTCCTTCGGTCTCCCTTACAATCCTTCCTTCAATAAAATATATGGCAGTACCAAAGTAAACACTTGCTTCGATAACATCATTAACCTTAAAATCGTTTTTTGAAATCAGAAGCAGTCCGTGACTACTTATGTTTTTAAGAATGGCAGTTCCCTTCTTTTTGGTATAAATCTCTTTAACACCGCAAAACTGAGACGCAGGATACCTCTTAAATTTCCTCCTGCTTTGCATCTGTGTGTTTACCGTCTCATCAAGTTTTATTGAAACTATTTCTTCCTCATTAATGATACAGTCAATATCTCCCGATTTAATGGAGTATATATTATCCTCAGGAATATATACTACCACAGGGTCTCCTTGTTTGACTTTTAAAAGGATGGACCTTTCATCAAATTCAACATGGAGACTTCCATTGAAGTCCTTCTTTAATAACGCAGTAATAGGTTTTTCAAAAGCATAATGCAGTATAAAGATCTTCGTATTATTCATACTATCCCCCTTGGTTTTCCCCTCTTTTTACCTTGTTTGTTTTCCTCGTCTACAGTCCAGAAGCCCATCAGCAGGGCCGGAATGCGGTTCATTGGCTTGTGCAGAATGCGGTTATAGCTTTTGGACGCCTCACGGCAGATCATCCGGCTGGTTTCCACCATTTCATTGGCAGACCGCATATCGGAACCATCTCTTGCCCGGGCATACATCCCCTCGTGCAGACGCAGCTGCTCATCAAGATCGGCAAGGCAGTTTCGCTTTGCCGACAGTTCGGCATAAGCGGTTGTAAACCATATAGTCACAAATCCTGCTGCACAGATACCCGCAATAAAGCAAGCTATTAAAGTGGGCACACGGCGTCACACCTCTCTTTTTGCATTTAACAACAGAATACCAGAAAAGTCGGCCAAAAACCGTTTCTGGCCTGAACAGTAGTGAATTTCGACCTGAACGGTAATTGGACGGTTGAAGAGGGTTCCCGATTATAGTAAAATGGCTGTATGAATAAAAAGAGAGGAGGCGGAGCAGGTGAAGATTGCTATTTGTGACGATGATCGTCGGGATCTGCTTCAGATTGCTTCTCTGCTGGAATCGTATCGGCGTGATCGGAAGGTGGAGCTCACCTATGTGAGCTTTCAGAGTGCCACAGAGCTTTTAGCTTCCATGGACAGTAGTGATTACGAGCTGCTCCTGCTGGATATGCTGATGCCCGGCATCAACGGTATGCAGGCGGCACGCGAAATCCGGGAGAGCAACAGCCGGATACATATTGTTTTCCTGACCTCCTCTCCGGAGTACGCAGTGGAGAGCTATAGTGTGCGGGCGCACTATTATCTTTTAAAGCCTGCCTCAGAGGAAAAGCTCTTTCCGATCCTGGACAGGCTGCTGGATGATTTCAAAAAGCCGGAGGACTCCCTGCGCATCAAAACGCATTCCAGCGTATTCAGCCTTCCTTATGGGAAAATAGAATATATGGAGGTCAGTGCAAAAAAGCTGTATTTCTATCTGGCGGACGGCGGCACGCGAGAGGTAACGGGCAGTCTGGCAGGCTTTGAACAGGCCCTGCTGAGAAGACCCGGTTTTATGAAGGTGCATCGCTCCTATCTCGTGAATCTGCAGTGGGTCCAGGAGCTGCGGCAGGGAGAGCTTGTCACCGCGGCGGGTCGGCGTGTGCCTGTGTCCAGATCAGTCTATCCTCAGGTGCGAATGGCCTATACACAGTTCCTGTTCTCCGAGGCGGAAGAACTGGAGCAGGACCGGAGAGGCGGTATTGAATGATAACAACTTACATTGGACTTATACAATTTGGTTTTTCTCTGCTCTTCGGAGTGGCGCTTTCGGTCTGCTTCGCAGGCATAGAGCGTACGCGGAAGAACAATCTTGCTGTTGTCTGCTCTTGCATAATTCTCCTCTTTGTGCAGTTCTCCTGCTGGTGGCTTTTTGGTATAGCTTTAGCGTCAAAATTATATCCCCTGATTATCCATCTGCCGACGATTCTTTTTCTCACCATATATTTCAAACGCCCTTGGTTGATTTCCGCCGTCAGCGTGCTCACCGCTTACCTTTGCTGTCAGGCGCCCCGATGGATTGGCAGCATTGGGGGTGCAGTACTCAGCAGCAAGCTCGGCGAGTATATTTGCTATATCGCGGCCGTGTTTTTGGCATATTATCTCTTTCAAAGATATGTGGCAGGTACTCTTCGGCAGCTTATGGATAAATCTACCAAATACTGCCTCCTGCTTGGTGCTGTTCCGCTGTCTTACTATTTATTTGATTACATTACCACGATTTATACCGATTTGCTTTACCGAGGCGTAAAAGAAGCGGTTCAGTTCATGCCCTCTGTGCTTTCAATCGTTTATTTCGTGTTTATTACCCTTTATTACGTCGAAATGCAAAAGCAGGTGCGTGCCCATAGAGAACGGGATATGCTGGCCGCTCAGCTCCACGGTGCACATTCGGAGCTTGTGTCCCTGCGGCAGACGCAGAATATTGCTGCCGCCTACCGGCACGACATGCGCCATCATTTTGCGATTTTGCAAGGCATGGCTTCCGAAGGCAGTATAGAAAAAATCAAAACGTATCTAAATATTGCACAGTCCGATATAGATGCAATCACCCCGATCCGCTTTTGCGAAAACGAAACAGTCAATTTGATTTTGTCAACCTTTTTTACCAAGTCAAAACATACGGGAATTACGATGAAGGTGGACGCTAAGCTGCCGAGTTCAATACCTTTAAGTGACACAGAGCTTTGCTCCTTGCTCTCAAACGGTCTTGAAAACGCCATCTTAGCTGCTGCCTGCCTCGATTCAGAGCGCAGGGTCGTGTCTGTCAAGGCCACGGTACATAAGGCCAATCTGCTGATTTTGATAGAAAACCCCTATGCGGGCGTAATTGTAATGAAGGGTGGACTTCCCCAATCATCTCTTGAGGGACATGGCTATGGAACGTGCAGCATCGCAGCCATCGCCGATGCCCACGGCGGTCAGGCAATTTTCAGTGCCGAGGATGGTGTATTTACTCTGAAAATCATGCTTCCACTCAGGAAATGAGGCACATAATTCCTATCCGCTCACATTGTCATCGCCAGTAATACAAAGCAAGAAACCGCCGGAGCTTATATAAACTCCGGCAAAAAAGACAATATCTTCGCATTCTTAAGTCATTGCCACAACACCTACAGCAACCACCTGCTGCGTGACCATACTCCCAATTTCGGCTCCGGCTTGAAACGTCTCTCAGCCCACATTGTGGGCTGATGTAAGCCTAATCAGCATGATTAACAGTAATATTTCGTAAGCACCTATTATTTCTCCTCATATATTACAGAGCCCATATATACCAGCCTTCTACCATTGAGAATTGTTTCTTCAACGGTTTCTTCATACTCAAAATCGTATATACGTATAGCTGCATTATATTTTTCCGTTAATTCATCACCATAAAACTCCGCAAGCTCACGTATCATTATTTCTGAGTATGAAGAATTTTTTAATAATTCTGTTAATGAAGATGTAGGAGAATTAATATAGGTGTACTCTAATAAATCCTCATCAAAGTCAATAAAATCTATTTTGAAATCAATCATAAATTTAGAGGGAACTCCATCACCATGTTCATTGTACTTAACGCTCAGATACTCTATTATGAATTCTTCACTACTATAATTCCCCAACCAAATTGATACTGCTCCCGGGTTATTCACTAATAAACTCCTCCTTTAACCAGTCCGGTTCCGCTCGCTCAGACGGATTTCACGTATACGCTGAAGCTGCTCTTCAAAATATTGCTCTGTTAGAATAGAACCACCATTTTTCAGGCGTTCATCATCCATAGCAAATCCTTTGATAGTATAGTTCTTCACAATCTGATTCGCCCATTTACGGAATTGCACAGCGCGTTCATTGTTCACTTTAAAACCCACTGCAATAATCATTTGAAGATTATAGTGTTCCACATCTCGTGGAACCCGCCTGTTACCTTCAGTTTGAACTATTAGAAATTTTCTAATAGTTGCTTCCGGAACTAGCTCCATATCGTCAAAAGCCTTCTTAAAATGATAGTTTATTGTCGGTATTTCTACATCATACAATGTTGCCAGCATCTTCTGCGTAAGCCAGATGTTTTCGTCTTCATAGCGCATTTCAAAGCTTTGTGGATCATCCCCTGTCGCTGCAACGTATGTTAGATATTCGGCAGCACTGGACCTAATAGTGATTTCATTTTTCTTTTTCTTCGCCATAAGGTTTATTTCCTCTACCTTGATGCAGTCCAAACATTTGTTCGTATTTATTTTAACTGAAATATTTTTTAGTGTAAACATATTTTTTATGATATTTAATTATAAAAGATGCTTAGTATATGGTTCCAGCAAAAACATAAGTTGCCCAGTGATTTCCTGCACCGTGCAGGGCATAGAATTATTGATCCACCATTCCAATGTTCCAATAAACCCGGAAGTCAAAAAATGAGTGGTTACATCATTTGAAAGTGCTTTGTTTTCCGACTTTATACCGATTACCTCGGTTACTGTTTGCGCAATGATTGCGTAAAGGCGGCTGCGTAAAAATCCAAAGCCCTCATTGCTGAGAAGCAGCTTGTATATAGTGAAATTCTTCTCCAAAAATTCAAATATGCTTTGAAATGCGCTTGCGTTCAGATTAGTGTCAGCACGATCAGCACAGTGATTCAGCAGCAGCTCAACGTATGTTTCAATGCACTTGTCAAGCAAGTCGAATTTATCCATGTAATGCAGATAAACGGTCCCTCGGTTGATGTTTGCACGTTCGGCAATGTCATTGATGGTTATTTTTTCAAAGCCTTTTTCAGCCAAAAGGTCGATGAAAGTATTCATAATCAGCTGCCTTGTTTTTTGTATTCTTCTATCCACAAATTTACCTCCAGATATTCAACAAATCAGCGCAATGTGTTGAGTTTTCAACAGTTGAAGCAACTGTAACTATTGAATTTCTCTCCACAATTAGTATGCTAAGAATATCAAACACATGTTGAGAAGTCAACAGGTGTTCATTATGGAGGAGGCTTTATGAAAATACTATTTTTTGGCCGCGGTACTATAGGAACTCAGTACGCCTGGGCGTTTGAAAATGCGGGCCATACCGTTGAGTTTTATGTTCGCGAAGGCCGAAAGGCACAATACGGCTCATATATAAACTTAGAATTATGGGATGCAAGGCGAAGCAAAAAAAATCGGATAGTCAAAGAAAAATGGCCTATTGTAATGCATGAAGAAATAAAGGAAAATCACGACTATGATCTCATTTTTATGAGTGTCAACCCAGAGCAGGTATCAAGTGCGGTAAAGTACCTAGCACCACGAGTTGGAAATGCAACAGTTCTTTTTTTCAATAACTTTTGGCAGAACCCTCAATCAGCTGTTCAGCCGATACCGCTCAGTCAAATTGTTTATGGCTTCCCTGGTGCCGGCGGTGGATTTGAAGGAAACACTCTTTACGGCGGGCTTTACAAGACGGTTCAGTTTGGAACATTTGAATCCGAGCCTACCAAAAGAGATTTAGAGGTCCGCAAGCTTTTTATTGGGGCGGGCTTTAAGATAATGGTTCAAAAGGATGTTAAAAGTTGGCTCTGGAATCACTTCGCGTTCAACGCTGCAATGG
>JAEWSZ010000017.1 GCA_023397905.1 Bacillota bacterium
CTACAAAGCTTGGGCTGTATGAGCCAATACACGGCTCCGCTCCGGACATAGCAGGCCAGGATAAGGCAAACCCAATCGCTACCATCCTGTCGGTTGCCATGCTGCTCAGGTATTCGCTGGACCTTCCGGCCGAGGCCGAGGCCATAGAAGCCGCAGTAACAAAAGTGCTTGAAAAAGGCTGCAGGACCGGAGATATCGCTTCAGCGGGTACTACGGTGGTCGGTACAAAGGAAATGGGAAGAATTATCAGGGAAGAGCTGAAATAGAGTTATATAAATTTATATGAATATTGCTTAAATAATGCGGCATATGTATTGCAAGCGGGTTTTGTCCGGGGAATGCATATGCCGCATTTGTTTTGACATTTATATGCAGGGATAATACAATTAAAAATGATTGCGGAGTTTTTTTAATTGCAGTATCTTGTTTATTACGGGAGTTTATTTATTATTTAATGATTATTTTATTTACCAAATTATTAATTATATGAAAGGGATATGAAATATGATCGTTGACAAACTTGAAAATTGCTCCATGTACTATAGCGTTAATGCGGGATTGGAGAAGGGATTTGAATTTATAAAGAATTACCTGCAAAAGGAGCTGCCGGCGGGGCGCTATGATATTGACGGCGATTCGGTCTATGCCTTTGTGCAGTCCTATGACACAATTCCGGCGAAGGCTGCAAAATGGGAAACACATAAAAAATATATCGATATACAGTTTATTGCCGGGGGCAGGGAAATTATCGGCTGGGCTTCGGTCAATGCTCTGAAACCCGGTACGGAATACAGTGAAGAAAGCGACTGTACCCTTTATGAAGACGGAGAGGGTACGGACGTAAAATTGAAAGACAGGCAGTTTGCCATTCTTTTTCCCGAAGATGTGCACAAACCCAAATGTATATGGGATAAGGCCGTCAATGTCAAAAAGATAGTTGTAAAGGTTAAAATTTAAGATGTAAGCCGGTTAAAATATAACCCGATCAAGGTTGGAGGGCTTTTTTACAGTCAGCAGCATATTCTGTGAATTCACCCTTTCCAGCGCCGGGTCAACAGTAAGGTTTTCATCAATAAATACCCTCTCTCCGGCTTTCACCTGCATAAACAGGTAACTGCCGCTTTCAAGGATATGGTCTGAAAAGAGTTTATTGTAGAATTCTTCAAGACACAGATTCTTTTCCTGCATGTATGAACTCAGGGGAAGGCCCACATATCTTATGTGCCAGGGCTCATAGGTGCTGTTGGTCTCCTTTGTCTTATCCCTTGGGTAACGTATGATAAAGCCGTATTTATACAAATTCCCATTGAGCCACACCTGTTCCCTTGTGCCTTCAAAATCGTCCCTGTGGCGGCCGTTGATACTGAATATATCAATTGCAAGGCCCGTATGGTGCTCTGAATTCCCTGGCAGCGCCACCAGTAAGCGCGTTTTTTCAATGGCCTCTTCCATGGTTTTTGAGGTCTTTTTATAACTGTTCAGATTGGCGTCAAATATCTGCTGCTGTGAGGCGAGGCTTCTGTATGCACTGTTGATAATAAAACCTTTGACGCCGTCTTTCCTGGCCGCCGCCACCATGGAATAAAGTGCGTTCAGCGTTGGAGGGATAAGCTTCAGCCCGGCATATTCAAGCCTGACTTTACCTGAACTTATGGCTGTTAAACCTTCAGGCTCGTAATTGCCGGGAAGTGGATTATCCTTATTTACCAACAATTTGGAAGTGCTTGACGGGTTGGGAACCACCTCCTTCAGCTCACCCATATGCCCGTTAAAATGTGCGGAAGAGGTAAAATAGAAGCTGTTATCCACATTAAAGATATTAATTATTTTATCATTATCCGACTCCAGGCTGTAAAGCAGAGCAGCCTCACCCTGTGCCGTGGGGCTTTCAGACGGCAGATGGGCCTGCCCCTCTCCCGCTGTAGATTCAAATGCCGGGTTATAGAATGTGAGAAATACGGTAAGCACCAGCAGCAAAGACAATTTCTTCATTTACCCTCCTCCATAAAGGCAGGTAAATTTGTTGCCGGGCAGCCTGCTTTATGATTTGAGAAAATATTGCCATGGCATTACCTATATTATACAAAATAAGGAGTTATTATACAATTAATTTTGCCGGAATACCTATTCATATGAATACTGGTACTGCGGCGGTAATATCTTTCATCGGCGGATAAAAGCCGGGAACAACTTTCTATTGTATAATCCGGAGGATTCCCCAGGATAATAAATCACGCGGGATCCTTTCCTCTTACAAATATGAGGCTCAGCATGATAAGCACCATTCCTCCAAGCTGTATGAGCGAGACAGATTCATTGAGCACCATCACTCCCCCGATTATGGAAACTACGGGTATCAGATTCAGAAACATTGATGAAACCGTTGCTCCCAAGGTTTTGACCGAAAAGTTATAGAGGTAATATGCCAGCGCCGAACAAAAAATAGCAAGGTAGAGCAGGTTGCCGGCTGAATAGGCTGAAATGCCGTGCCATTTATCTATTTCAGGAATTATAAAGGGTATAAAAAGGATGGAGGCAGCTATCATCTGATAGGCGGTAATCACTATTCCCTTATACTTTCCAGCAAAGCTTTTGCAGATAATAGTATAGATTACCCATACCACCATGGCTCCGATCATCAGCAGATTTCCCTTAGTAGTACCGGAGGAAAAATTCAGCCCCTTCTC
Organism: Bacillota bacterium; assembly: GCA_023397905.1. GTDB lineage: Bacteria > Bacillota > Clostridia > Acetivibrionales > DSM-1351 > Ruminiclostridium. Next base: position 2,688 of record JAEWSZ010000017.1, read on the forward strand.
AAATATGACCAGGAAAACTCCAATGACAGACACGACTACACAGGTTATGACCCTGGATGTTATCTTAAATTTATAGAACAGCGATTCGGTGACCAGGGTAAATATGGGAACAGCGGCTACAATTATAGAACCGTTTGAGGCAGTGGTATATTTGAGGCCCATATTTTCGAAAAGAAAGTAGAGTACAATGCCGAAAAAGGACGAAGCCGCCAACAGCAGCACATCTTTCACAGGCATTCTCACAAAAAGCTTTTTAATGAGCAGAAAAATGACAAGTATGACAGCCGCTATGACCTGGCGGAAAAAAGCAATGGTTATGGGCGGCAGCTCATTCAGCACGATTTTGGTACTTACAAAGGAATAGCCCCAGAATAATACGGTAATAATTATGGCTGCAAGCGCAAATACTTTTTTGTTTTTCTCTTTGCTCATTATTCATCCCCTAAATTCTATACCTATATTTCACTCAAAATATTATTTTCTCATATTAAAATGTGCATATCAAGAAAAATCAAAATGATCTCTAAAACGTAATAAGATTTGTAATCAAGAATATCTGAATACCCGGATTTTTATAACAACAAATGTACATAAACAGACAACAAATGTTTATTGTTTAGGCATATCCAGTACTTTATACTGTACATTACAGAAAGAAAGTTAAAAAAATTTAAAGGAGTGATTTTATGAGAAAACTAAAAAGATCAGTGGTACTATTGCTTTGCTTAACTATGATAGTTACCCTGATCGCGGGCTGCGGATCTTCAAAAAGCACAGGTACCAGTACCGGAACAGGCGACGGACAAAGTAACCCGGTAGATACACAGAAATCAGATAAGCAGGTTACACTCACCTATTCCATATGGGATGTTAATCAACAGAAGGGTCTTCAAGCAATAGGAGACGCGTTTACCACACAGAATCCAAATATAAAGGTCAATGTTGAGGTTACCTCTGCCGATCAATACTGGACCAAACTTGAAGCTGCCGCCAGTGGAGAGTCAATGCCTGATATCTTCTGGATGCATCCTGCGAATTTCATAAAATACGCAAAGGGCGGAAAATTGATGGACTTGACTGGTATGGTAGAAAATAGCAGCGTTGTTAAAAAAGAAAATTTTCCTTCTGATCTGATTACCCTTGCTACATATGACGGAAAATTATACGGCATACCAAAGGACTATGACACTATAGCACTGTGGTATAACAAGACCTTGTTTGATGAAAAAGGAATTAAATACCCTGATGAAACCTGGGATTGGAACAAGTTAAAAGAAGTTGCCAAACAATTGAATGATACCTCAAAAGGCATATATGGATTTGCGGGCTATCTGGATGCACAGCAGGTTATATTAAACTTTGTTTATCAAAACGGAGGATATACTATCAGTGATGACAGGACTAAATCCGGTTATGATTTACCTGAAACCATAGAAGCCATAAAATATGTTACCGATTTTTCTCTCGTCGACAAAACTTCACCTACTCAGGAGCAATTCAGCAATACAAGCGCTACACAGTATTTTGAATCGGGAAAAGTGGCCATGGCAATGTTCGGATCATGGATGGTCAATGAATTTTATAGCAATGAATACACAAGAAAAAACTGTGACGTAGCAGTTTTGCCAAAGGGAAAGACACAGGCTACCATGTATAACGGACTTACTAACGCCGTTGCCGCAACTACTAAAAATTCTGACGCCGCTTTGAAATTTGCTGAATATTTAGGGTCTGAAGAAGCCAATAAAATTCAATCGGATTTTGGCTGTGCCATACCGGCATATAACGGATTGACCGACGGCTGGATAAAACACTTTGAGGGCTTAAATGTAAAAGTTTATCCTGACCAGTTGAAATACGCAATCCCTTTCCCGAGCAACTGGGAAGCATGCGCTACATTCAGCCAGAAGGAAGCAAATCTCATAAATCCCATCTTCTCGGGTCAGGTGACTGCTGAAGAAGGGTGTAAAAAGTTGGCTGATGAAATGAACGCCGATATCGCCACAACGCAAAATTAAAAACAGGTTATTGTACAGCAATTATTAAGCTTACTTTTTCTCAGTATATGAGAAAAAGTAAGCTTGTATAAAACAGAAATATTTTTCAGGTCGTCATAAACAGAGGGGGCTGAAAGTGTGAATGACTTAACTTCCCATGGAAATACAGCTGATATACCAGATGGTCTACCGTCTTATAAACACACAAAGAAAATCCGGAATAATAAAGCTACTGATTATGCCTGGGGTTACTTTATGATTGCTCCGACTGTCATAGGGTTGATTATTTTAAATATATATCCGCTGCTGCAGACAATATATTTGAGCATGTGCAGACTATCAGGCTTTGGTCCGGCGAAATTCATCGGGTTTGACAATTATGAGAAGATGTTTAAGGATAAGGAATTGATTCACTCGATATTCAATACATTCAGTTATACCTTTATTTCCGTACCGATTGCTGTCATATTGTCACTGGTATTTGCAGCACTTCTCAATGCAAACATCAGCGGTAAGAATGTATACAGGACGCTGTACTTTATTCCGGTGGTTTCTACTCCGGCTGCTATTGCCATGGTATGGAGATGGCTGATGAATTCTGACTATGGACTTATAAACTATGTGCTGTCACTGTTTCATATAAACGGACCCAACTGGATAAGCAGTTCCAAATATGCATTGGTATCAATAATTATTGTCGGAATCTGGAATACCCTTGGATATAATATGGTGATTTTGCTTGCCGGACTTCAGGAAATCCCGGATTCTTATTATGAAGCCGCTGACATAGATGGAGCAAGCCCATTCAGCAAGTTTTTCAGAATAACGATACCATTGGTCTCACCGACCCTGTTTTTTGTTATTGTTACGGCTTTAATGGGATCTCTGCAGATTTTTGATGTAATATTCATGATGATAGGAACTTCAAATCCGGCCTTGCCTGATGTACAATCACTGGTTTTCCTTTTTTACAGATATTCCTTTTTAGTATCAAATAAAGGTTATGGTTCGGCTATTGCCGTACTGCTGTTTGCAATTATCATGTTTTTTACTTTGATTCAACTGCTGTTGCAAAAAAGATGGGTCCATTACGAAGATTGAGGAAAGGAGTATATGAAAATGACGAAGAATGGAATAAGTGGGAAAATAATTATACATTTAGTTTTGATTTTAGGCTCCTTTGCAATGGTAATGCCTTTCTTATGGATGTTTTCGACTTCTATCAAAAGCCTGGCGGATTCCATGCAGATCCCGCCGGTTATAATCCCGGAAAAAATTGTATGGAAAAACTACTCGGACGTATGGAACCTGCTTCCTTTCGGTAAATTTTTTATGAATACTATTTTGATGGCCTTATTCAGAGTATTTTTTGCCGCAATATTTTCTTCGATGGCAGCTTATGCTTTTGCCAGGATCAAATTTCCCGGAAGGGATATGCTTTTTATGATCGTCCTGATACAGCTTATGATACCAACGCAGATATTTATTATTCCACAGTATCTTATAGTTGTAAAATTGGGTTGGCTAAATACAATCAGAGCATTGGTGCTCCCGGGTGTTGTCAATGCATTTGGTACTTTTTTACTTAGGCAGTTCTTTATGGGCTTGCCGGCTGAACTGGAAGAGGCGGGAATACTGGACGGCTGCAACAGATGGCAGCTCTATTGGAAAGTCATGCTGCCGCTTGCCAGGTCAGGGCTTGTTGCTTTATCAATATTTACTGCCATTTACGCATGGAAGGATATGCTATGGCCGATGGTTGTTAACATGTCTATTGATAAAATGCCTTTATCCGCCGGACTGGCAGCTCTTCAGGGACAGTATGTCACCAACTACCCACAGTTGATGGCAGGATCAATGTTCGCAATTACTCCTATGATTATAATATTTTTCTTCTTCCAGAAGCAGTTTATACAGGGTATTGCCACAACAGGCTCGAAAAGCTGACCTCAAACGGCGGATGTTTCAACCGGATATCGATTATTGCAATTATTGGAGGTTATTATGATGGAACTTAGAAATGAAACCAAAACGAATGAAATATATACAATATTGACAAAACATTCCCTTTACAGCGCGGCCTTGTTTTATCTTGGTATAAATGACACTCTTATGGAGAGAACAGGTAGGGTAGTAAAACAGTATTTCCAGGAAATAGCTCCGCCTGAAATCTACTATGGATTGCCGGACTGCAGACAGGATCTGTACGCCGGCTTTACAAATGATAAGGGTGAAGAATGCGGATTATATGTAAATATTACCGGTGATGTCGTTTTCAACAGTGACAGGTTTCAAAAGATATGTGACCTGTACAAGGATGACCAGAGACTTTACAGAGTAATGAAGGATTTGATGTGGGATGCGAGAGTCAGGCACTATAATCAGGAAAAGGTAATGCCTCCAAGATACTTCCATGGCGGTGACCATTCAGTATGTGATATCAGAAAGATTCTCGGGATTGGCCTGAATGGCATAAGAAAAGAGATAGCAGCCAGAAGGGAAAACAGTGATGACCCTAACTACAGCTCCTTTTGCAGAGGACTTATAGATGCTATTGACGGAGTTGAAATATATGTAAAAAGATGTGCGGAGCAATATTCAAAGCTGGCGTCGGAAACCAATGACGCTGAAATCGCAAAAATTGCCGCTGCATATGGCGACAACATGGTCATGGAACCGCCTAAAACATTTTATCAGGCATTTATTACAGTAGTTTTTTTGATGAAGTATATGTTTACAGAAGCCGGAAGAATTGACCAGTACCTTATACCATATTATTTAAAGGATATTCAGGCTGGAATTATAACAAAGGATGAAGTTTTCAGTATGTTTGACAGCCTGTTCCACCGTATAGACGATATAAACCGGAACCTGGCCCACCATATTGTTATAGGCGGATGCGATGAAAATTATAATCCCTCTTATAATGAAATAACAAAAATTATCCTGTTAGTATCCCGCAAACGTGCCCAGCCAAACATAAGCCTGAGAATAGGAGACAAAATGCCGGATGAAATATGGGATATTGTTATGGAATCGCTGGGCTCCGGTAAAGCGAATCCCGCATTGGTGTATGAAAAACCATATATAGAAGAGCTTGTAAATACATATAAAGTAGAGCCTTCCGATGCGATAGAATTTGGACTGGGGGGATGCAGCGAGACGCTGATCAATGGAATGTGCAATGTTGATGGTACATGGGTGGCTTACAATCTGCTGGATGTTTTTCATGAAACATTGTGCTCCCATTTGCTGGAATGCAGTTCATTTAAAGAGTTTTACGTTATGTTTTTAAAGGACATGGAGAGAACGGTACTGGAGATGATTGATCAGATCAATTTAAGACAGCATATGGACGTATATAGGTCTGATCCGCTAAGAACTCTGTCCCATAAGGATTGTCTCGAAAACGGGAAAAGCTTTTGGGGCGGAGGAGCGAAATACAACTATGATAACGCCAATATTTATGGCGCTACAAATACCATTAATGGTCTTATTGTGGTCCAAAAGTTTTTTGACGGACAGCTCGGTGTGGATGCAAAAAGCTTTGTCCAGGCGCTTGACTCAAATTTTGCCGGTGATCAAAGCCTCCTGATGAAGGTCAGGGATGTGCCCAAATTCGGCAATAACGATAAATTTGTAAATGAAATTGCAAAAGAGGTAATGGACAGATTATTTAACCTGTTTATAGGTGCACGTTGCTATAGAGGAAACGGCTATTTTATGCCTGCGATTATCGATTACCTGGAATATGACAGGATTGGCGCAAAAATGCCTGCGACAGCTGACGGAAGACTGGAAGGCACTCCTATGGTGGATTCCATAGGACCGGTTGCAGGGACGGATTTAAACGGGCCCACATCCATGATCAACAGCGTTGTCGCAATACCGATGAATTCAGCTGTAGGTACGTGTGTACTAAATATCAGGTTTGACCCCTTATGTTTCAAAGGTAAAGAAAACAGGACCAAGATCAGAAATTTTATAGAAACATATTTCAAGCTTGGAGGTCATCAGCTCCAGGTAAATGTTGTTGATACAGAACTGTTGCAAAAAGCTGTTGAGCATCCGGAAGAACACAGGGACATAATTGTCAGGGTGGGTGGATTTACCGACTACTTCGTATGCCTCAGCAAAGGTGTCCAACAAAACATTATACACAGGACCAGTAATAGCATATAAATTTATAAAATTAAAGGGTGTTGGTTATTTTTAATGAAAAATTCTGTTGAAGCAGCTAAAGGAATAATCATCAACATACAGAAATTTTGCCTGGATGACGGCCCCGGGATTCGGACAACTGTATTTTTTAAAGGATGTACGATGGATTGTGCATGGTGTCACAATCCGGAAAGCAAAAGTGTCAGACCGCAGTTATCCTTTTTGGATGAAAAATGTATTTTATGCGGAAAGTGTGCGGCGGTCTGTACGCAAAATGTCCATAGTTTTTTAGATAATGAGCATGTGATCTTATGGGATAAATGTGTTGCCTGTGGTAATTGCTTAAATGCGTGCGAATATAAATGCCTTGAAATAGCTGGAAAGTGTATGGAGGCAGATGACATAATCAATGCCGTGGCTGAGGATAAGCCATTTTATGAGTCCAGTAACGGCGGTATTACAATTTCCGGTGGGGAACCTTTGATGCAGCCTGAGTTTTGCAGGCTGCTGCTGGAAAAGTCCAGGGACATGGGAATACATACCTGTATTGAGACGGCCGGGAATGTGGGTGCTGAAGCCTTTATTCAAACGGCGCCACTCACGGATTTGTATCTGTTTGACTACAAATTTACAGATTCTGATTTACATAAAAAATATACCGGGGCAGACCGCGTTAAGATAATGAAGAATCTGGACCTGCTTTACAGCATGGGGAAAGAGGTGATCCTCAGGTGCCCTCTGATTCCAGGGGTCAATGACAGCAAAGGGCAGCTTGACGGCATTGCAGGAATTTATCATAAATATAAAGGAAAATTTCCGGTAGAGATAATGCCTTATCATATATTGGGAAAATCCAAGCTCAGGCGGTTCGGGATTACTGAGAAATACCGCATGCCTTCAGTGAATGCTTCGGACCTGCAAATCAGTAACTGGGAAAAGTTCTTAAAGGAGCGCGGGGTAAGGCTCTCAGTGGAAAAATCAGATTAGAATATCTACAAAATATATGGGGGTGGGTTCATGTCTGTAGTTGAATTAAGTTTTTTTTCGGAATGTCTGGCGAAATATACGCGCGTCACGGTATTATTACCGATGGAGGCCAGTGAAACAGGCAAATTCTCATCTGAATTCAAAACTCTCTGGCTGCTGCACGGAATGACCTGCAATAATATGACAATGCATAATTCTCTTGGACTGGACCCGCTGTCAGATAAGTATGAGCTGGCCATAGTCATGCCGGATGCCGATTTGAGCTTCTATGTAAACATGAAATACGGCGGAGACTATTTTGATTATATAACGGATGAATTACCACGTTATCTGCAAGCACTTTTACCGTTATCCCGGGAAAAAAAGGATAACTTTATTGCAGGAGAATCAATGGGCGGATACGGAGCATTTTACCTGGCAATGAACAAACCCGGTAAATACGATGCCGCCGCAAGCCTTTCCGGACCTATGGACATCCATGACATAGCAAAAGTACTGAGTACGGATGAGCTCGTTGCAAAAAAACCGTTGCTTGTCTCCGATCCTGAGAAATTTGATACTTTCGCAGATGAGTTTTCACGTAAAAATGATATACCGTTGGAATTGATCAGGACATTGATAAAGCAATGCAATATACGTGAGAATAGAACATTTAAGGCTATGTTTGGAGAAAATCCGGAATTGGACGGAACGGATTATGATATTTTTACACTGGCAAAAAAATTAAATGCCTCAAAAGAACACCTGCGTTTGCTGGCTTTGTGCGGAACATCGGACTTTCACTATCCCGGTAATCTCAGATTTAAAAAGTCTGTCCGGGAACTTAATATTGATTACACATTTATAGATGGACCGGGCGGACACTCATGGGAATTTTGGAATCCGCATTTTGAAGATGTCGTCAGGTGGTTTTTAAAAAGGCAGGATATACAAGGCGATCACAGCTGAATTTTTGCAGAAAGCGGGTGGGAATTTGAAGAAAGTGAAAATAGCGGTTATTGGGTCGGATATTATGGCAATGGATCTGATAAATAAAATATTATCAGAAAGTAAGCATATGGAGCTGGCGCTGCTTATAGGTACTTTTGAAGGTCAGTCCTTTCCGGATAGAATGAGGGAACTTGATATTGAAATATCAGAAAAGGAACCTGTGGAAGCTCTTGAGGGGAGGGATATTCAAATTGTATTCAATACGACCGGTAAAAGGGTAAGCATAAAGGATATATTTATAATTAATATGTTTCCAAGTCAGGATGAGCCGGCCGTTATTCCGTATGTGAACCTTGACAGAGTTATAGGGGATGCCCACATCAAAAGCGTAAATTTGTCGACCTTTGGGGCACAGGCTGCAATACCTGTTGTATATGCCATCAGCAGCGTACAGCAGGTGGAATATGCAGAGATAGTTTCAACTGTGGCATCGGAAGTTGCTGACAGCCATATGAGGAATGCAGTCGATGAATTTATCGACTTGACCTCGGAGGCCGCTGTAAATATAGGAGGGGCCAGGGAAGGCAAGGCCATAAGCCTGTTGAGCCCGGTGTCACCTCCGGTTTTAATGCGTAATACCGTTTATGTTAAAGCCGGAAAGTATGATATGGACAAGATAATCAATTCAGTGGACCAGATGGAAAAGTGTGTACAGGAGTATGTGCCGGGGTATAGGGTGATAATGGCGCCGATAGTTGATGAAGGAAAAGTTGTAATAATGACGGAACTTATGGCCAAGGGAGATATACTGCTTCCAAGTGCCGGAAACATTGAAATCATGGTCTGTTCGGCCTTGAAAACAGGTGAAATGTACTCCCGGAATAAGCTTTTACAAGGGGGTGCTTTATGAAAAAAAGTGTAAAGATCATAGATACAACGCTAAGAGACGGTATGCATGCCATGAGCCACAGCTTTTCACCGGAAAATGTGGCCGATATTGTAGGAAAACTTGCAGCGGCGGGGTCCCAAATAATTGAAGTATCCCATGGAGACGGGCTTAACGGTTCATCACTCCAATATGGTATTTCACCGTATGATGAAAGGGAACTATTGGCTGCCGCATGCAGAAACATAGGTGATGCCAGGCTCGCTGCCATGCTGATTCCCGGTATCGGTACAGTTAAATATCTGGAAAGCTTGCAGCAATATAACATAAAAACAGTCAGAGTTGCCACCCATATAACAGAAGCCAGCGCCGGAGCAAGGCATATAAGAGAATGCAAGAGACTGGGCATGGAGACAATAGGTTTTCTTATGATGGTCCATCTGGAAAATCCGGAGGCAATTTTAAAACAAGCCGGACTTTTTGAGGAATATGGAGCAGATGTAGTTTACTGTGCGGATTCGTCGGGGGCTTTACTGCCTGAAGATGTAAAAAAAATAATAGGAATATTAAAAAGTAAGCTTAAAATTCCTGTGGGGTTTCATGCTCACAATAACCTGGGGTTGGCAGTGGGAAATTCGCTGGCGGCAATTGAAGCCGGAGCGGATTATATTGACACAACGCTTAGAGGGCTTGGAGCCAGCGCCGGTAATGCCCCTCATGAGGTAATAACGGCAATTTTAGACAAAATGGGGGTAGACACGGGAGAGGATGTAAATATGTTGATGGATGCGGCGGAGGATATAGTGGCGCCATTGATGAAAAGACCTTTGACCATAGATAAATATGCACTGGTCATAGGATATGCAGGAGTATATGGGAGTTTCTTTTTACATGCTAAAAGAATAGCTGAAAAGTTTGGAATAGACGGGCGGGAACTTCTTTACCAACTGGGCAGAAAAAAGATAATCGGCGGTCAGGAAGATAAAATTATGGAATTTGCATATGAATTATCAAAAAAGAACAAGGAAGTAAAAAATTATGGAAAGCAGTTCTAAATTTAGAAGCAAAAATATACTTGCACGTCCTGAAGGTAGTTCAAACCGCTGTGTTTTTAAAGCTATGGGCTATTCTGATAAGGATCTGGATAAACCTATAATAGGTATAGCCAATTCATGGAATGAACTGGTGCCGGGGCATTTCAACCTGAGGCAGCTTGCCGATTATGTCAAAAGAGGGATATATGCGGCGGGAGGAACGGCGGTTGAATTCGGATTTATTGCGGCATGTGACGGAACTGCCCAGGGGAATGACGGAATGAGATATATTCTGCCCTCAAGAGAACTAATTGCAAATGACCTTGAAGTAATGGCGGAATGCCATCAGCTTGATGGCATTGTTATGCTGGGATCATGTGATAAAATAGTTCCCGGAATGCTTATGGCCGCCGCCCGGTCCAAGATTCCGACAATTATTCTGCCCGGGGGTCCAATGCTGGGAGGTCCTGAATTTGACGGAAGAAAAAGTGATTTTACATCTCTTTCGGAAGGCCTGGGCAGGTTTAAAAACGGAGAAATACCCGAAGAAGAATTTATTTATCTGGAAGAGGCTTGCGCCCCCACCTGCGGGTCATGTTCATATCTTGGGACCGCCAATACCATGTGCTGCCTGGCTGAAGCTCTGGGAATGACTCTGGAAAACGCCGCATTGATTCCGGCAGTCTATGCGGAAAGGCTGAGGATTGCTCAGAAGACCGGCGAAGCCATCGTAACTCTGGTCAATAAAAATATACTGCCAGGAGAAATTATAACTAAAGAATCTCTTTGCAATGCAATAAAAGTATTGAATGCAATAGGAGGATCAACAAACGCAGTAATGCATCTTATTGCAGTAGCGGCCGAACTGGATATAACGGCCGGCCAAATGATGGATTTATTCGATGAAATAAGTAAAACCACGCCTCAGATTGCCAAAGTAAATCCTGCATCGAAATACAATATGGAAGATTTTTATCTGGCGGGGGGCATTCCGGGAGTAATGAAAGAAATGCGGGAAATACTCAATTTGGAATGTATGACTGTTACCGCAGATACCTTGGGAAATAATATAGAACGCCATAGATTTTCCAGGCCTGCTGATAAAAATGTAATCAGACCTATGGACAACCCATTTGATACAGGAAACGGATTGGCTGTACTGAGAGGGAATCTTGCACCTGACTCCTGTGTGACAAAGCCTGCGGCCATTGTGCCTGAAATGCGGGTGTTTACAGGAAAAGCTGTTGTTTTTGACTGTGAGGAGGACGCTGAGAAATCCATATTGTCGGGTAGTATAAAATCCGGAGATGTTGTGGTAATACGATATGAAGGTCCTAAGGGCGGACCTGGCATGAGAGAAATGTACAAAGCCATGAAATTTTTATATGCCATGGGACTGTCAAAAAGCACTGCTATTGTAACCGACGGACGTTTTTCAGGCACCAACAATGGCTGCTTCGTAGGGCATGTATCTCCTGAAGCGGCGGAAGGCGGGCCTATCGCGGTTGTATGTGACGGAGATGTAATAACAATTGACATTCCCAATAGAAACATTAAATTGCATATTTCAGACAAAGAACTTAAAAAGCGGTTATCCGGTTGGACAAGACCTTATTATAAATATAATAAAGGGTATTTATCGGTTTATGAAAGATTTGCATCGTCCGCAGCCCAGGGTGCTGTTATAAAAATAAAATAGGGGGATGTACATGGAACTGGGACTAAAAGATAAGGTTGCTGTCATAACGGGAGGTTCAAGAGGAATAGGCAATGCAATAGCAAGAAGAATGGCGGGTGAGGGCTGCAAGGTCTGTATTACCGGTACCAATGAGCAGACTATGAATGAGGCTGTTGATAAAATGAAATCAGAAGGAGCAGAGATTCATGGAAATGTGACCGATGTTACAGATTCGGACTCAATGCGGGAATATGTTCAGAAAATCACAGATAAGCTTGGTGGTATAGACATATGGGTAAATAATGCCGGTATTTGTTTATATGGTCCGATTGCTGATATGGCAGAGGACGACTGGGACAGAGTGGTAAATGTAAACATGAAATCGGTTTTTCTTTGCACCAAGTATGTCAGCTGCATCATGAAAGAGAAAAATAAAGGTGTCATTATAAATGCCGCTTCCTTTGCTTCGGTAATACCGTCGGCCAACAGCGGTGTATATGCGGCGACAAAGGCAGCGGTACTGAGTATGACGAAAACTCTGGCAGCTGAACTTGCTCCGTGGAACATCAGAGTGAATGCCTATATACCGGGTGTCATAGCCACTGATATGACTCAAAAGGCAATATACCAGGATACCGATTTTATGCTGAAAACTATTGCTCAACAGAGATTTGGTACAGTAGAGGATGTTGCCGGAGCGGTTGTATTTCTCTCATCGGATGCGGCAGCCTATATTACGGGGACCTCCCTGGAAATCAGCGGCGGAAAGTTCTGTGTCCAAAATGCGGATTTTCCGTGGACAAATATAAAATAATATTAGCCACCGTAAATAAATTAAGAAAAAGGCAAGGACTGCCCTGAAAACAAATCATTGGAGACAGCCAATACATTTGTTTTCAGGGCAGTCTATTATTATTTATATAATTGAAACAAGATTATGATATTTTAAATTGGTATTGAGATTTTTATATTGATTGGGAGTTATATTGGTATATTTTTTGAAATTTTTATAAAAATGCGATATGTTATCGTAGCCCACGGACTTGGCCACTTCCTCAATTGATAAATTAGTGCTCTTGATCAGCTCGCATGCTTTTGTAATTCTGAAACTGTTGATATATTGCAAGGGTGACATCCCCAGATTAATTTTAAAAATTCTGTAAAGATATGAACGTTCTATACCTATAAAATCAGCCAGAGTCTGAACGGATAAAGGGTTTAAGTAATTTTGCATTATGTAATCCTTTGCATTTTCCAAATATAAGTCGGAATAGTTGCTGGTAGTTATACCTTGATCCTTTGTTTCAATTAACTTTGACATAAAAATATAAAAGCATCCCAATGTCTCGATTTCAGAACTTGAAGGGCATTTTGCATTATGATGCATTTTACTCAGAAATGTTTGTATGTCATTGTTTTCATTGTGGAAGACAAGATTATTCATGTCAAGACCGGCGGATTGTAATAATTTACTTGCTTCAGTTCCATAGAATCCAACCCAGTAATATTCCCAGGGATCGTCTTCACATGACAGATAAACCGTATTTATGTCGGGGAGAATCAAAAATCCATCCCCTTTTGACAATTCGTATTTCTTTCCGCAGGAAATAAACGTTCCTCTGCCTTTAACTATGTAATGGATAATATAATGATTTCTGACGGCACGTACCAGATGTCCTTTGTTACACTTCTCATGACCACATTGATATATAGCTAAATCAGCAACGACATGTTTATTCGCAGAATAACGAAAATCATCAAACATTACCAAATTTATCACGTCTCCATACTATAAAATTATAAATTACAGAAAAGCGGGAACTATTGGCTGACATTAATAAGCATATTCGCGGTTAATTTGTTTTACCTAATTTAAATACTGATTTATACATAAAGATTTACCGTATGATATACATTTATTATAACATTTACAGAAATTACTTTCAATATTTTAAAACAAACTTATCATATTTAAAAGATTTACATTGTTTACATAATTATTTGTAATTGATGGAAAAATTGATGTCCTTAGATTTTATTCTATACTCTGAACTCCTTCACTTCCGAACCTCCGTTTTGGTTTTATTCCGGATTCTGATTTCTGGCTCCTGAATTCTGAATATTAACCGCCCAATGTGTAAATAATACGCAGTGGAAAAGTAACGGGGCTGAAAAATGCCCCTCCCATTGTTGAAATGGGCACATTGTAAAAAGAAAGAATGATAAGAGGAGTATATCATGGATAATGTTCAGGAAATTCCAAATCAAAGTGAAAGCATAAAAAGGGCTCTTTATCTTTTTATGGGATGGCTGTCTGCCATTCTGTCCCTGTTTTTTTATCCCTTCGTGTTTGGAATGGTAGGTGTGATTTCAGGAATTCTCGCCACTAAAAACAATAAGAGCAGGATCGGCGTGTACCTGGTTGTAACGTCAATTGTCCTTATGGGCCTGGGTCTGGCCTTCAGTACAAGGCTTCTTTATGCGGCAAAAGAGTTTTTTGATTAATAGGCAAAAACAGATGGGGAAGCGGAGGTAAAAATGAGTGAGCTGGTAAATGGTAATCTGCTGATAATAGGGGGCGCCGAGGATAAATGGGGTCAGAGCAGCGTACTCAGGCATGCGATTGAAATGTGCGGCGGAGTGGACGCGAAAATAACCGTACTGACCACGGCCACACAAAAGCCCCAGGAGGTCGGTGAGGAATACAGGGCCGTATTTACAAGGCTTGGAGTAAAAGCAATAGACATTTTAAACATTGATAATAGAAATGACGCAAACAATGACTCTGTGGCACAGAGAATCGCAGGTGCCGCGGGAGTTTTTTTTACTGGAGGAGATCAGCTGAGAATCACAAGCATACTGGGCGGGACCAGGACTTTTGAGACTCTTCTGAACCTGTATAAAAAAGGCGTGCCCATCATCGGAACCAGTGCCGGCGCATCTGCCATGAGCAGCACAATGATAGTTGACGGCAACAGCAATTCCGCAGCCAGGAAATGTACGCTGGGAATGTCACCGGGGCTGGGGCTTATGGAGCAGGTAATAATAGATCAGCATTTTGAGCAGAGAGGAAGATTGGGAAGGCTTCTGGTAGGTGTGGCTCAGAACCCGTCGATACTGGGGATCGGAATCGATGAGGATACCGCCGTAAAGGTGTATTCCAACGCTTCTTTCGAGGTAGTAGGTACGAACTGCGTAACTGTCATAGACGGCAGAACCATTCAAAATTCCAATGTTTCGGAACTCAATCCCGAGGACATTATTTCATTGTCAAACGTCACGATACATGTGCTTCCAAACGGCTATGGCTTCGATCTGGGCGGCCGCTGCGTAAAAATGAAAAATTCATAGAAAATAATAGGAACATCCAATTTATCCAACAGAGAAAATAATGCATAGTAAGCTTACTAGGAGGTTTTTACGGTGCAAATTCAAAGCATATATTGCTTTAAAGGAAGAAATATACACAGTCATAATCCGGTAATACGAATGTTAGTAGATATAGGCATATATGAAGCCGGGCCCACCACCGAGATACCGGGCTTCAATAAAAGGCTGCTGGAGAGTTTCCCTGAAATAGCAGAACATACCTGCGGTGTGGGCTATGTGGGAGGCTTCGGGGAGAGGCTGCTTGAAGGCACTTATATAGGTCATGTTACGGAACATCTCATAATCGAGCTGCAGAATAAACTTGGATATCCGGTGAAATACGGAAAAACAAGGCAGATAGGAACATCTTCAAAATACCAGATCATTTATGAATATAAAAACGAAGCCCTGGCGGTCGAATGCGGCAGGAAGGCCGTTGAAATAATAAAGGCTTTTGCAGGCGGAACGCAAATTGACATTCAAAAAATAATGCGGGAGCTTGCCGTATTATCTCTTGAGTCGGATATGGGACCCAGTACGAAGGCCATTTACAATGCGGCCCAAAAACGGGGCATCCCTGCCGCACGAATAGGCTGCGGAAGTATTTTAAGACTGGGCTGCGGAAAGTACACCAGGACCATCCAGGCCTCGCTGACGGACATTCCAAGCTGCATAACCGTGGATATGGTATCCGACAAGCAGCTGACAAAAAAGATATTGACAGAAAACAACATACCCGTACCATACGGAATGGTGGTAAAGACTCCGGAAGAAGCTATGGAGGCTGCACACAAAGTTGGTTTCCCCCTTGTGGTGAAACCGCTGGATTCCAATCAGGGCAAGGGCGTCACAGTCAATATTACAGAGGAAAGCCAGGTGCAGGAGGCGTTTGCCGAAGCAAAAAAATATTCGGGAAAAATCGTTGTTGAAAAGCATATCAAGGGGAAGGATTACCGTGTGCTTGTGGTGGGAGGGCGTGTCAGCGCAATTGCCGAGAGGAGGCCTCCTGAAATCAGAGGAGACGGCATCAGAACCATCAGGGAGCTTGTGGAGCTGGAAAACTTGAACCCTCTGAGAGGGGAAGACCACCAGAAACCGCTGTCCTATATCCGGCTGGATGAAATAGCGGTCCGATATCTTAAAGCCCAGGGACTGTCACCGTCAAGCATACCGGGGCAGGGCCGGATAATCCGGCTGAGGCAGAACGGAAATATAAGCACGGGAGGTACGGCAAGAAACTGTTCGGAGGAGATACATCCCCAAAATGCGGCCTATGCCGTGGCTGCGGCCCGTGCCATGGGACTGGATATAGCGGGGATCGACATGACAACCGAGAATATTTCGGCTCCAATAGACATTAATTCGGGCGCAATTATTGAAGTCAATGCGGCTCCGGGCCTGAGAATGCACCTTCATCCCACGGAAGGCAAGCCCGTGAATGTGGCGGAGGACATAATCAACATGATGTATCCCGATGAAAGCAAGTACAGTATACCCATAGCGGCGGTTACCGGTACAAACGGCAAAACCACAACAACACGGCTTATCCGCCACACTATGTCCATGCTGGGGCTGACGGTGGGCATGACTTCCACAAGCGGAATATACATCGGTAACGAATGTATACAAAAGGGGGATACCACCGGGCCTGTCAGCGCGGAAGTCGTACTCTCCGACAGGAAAGTGGAAGCAGCGGTGCTTGAAACCGCCAGAGGAGGCATTGTAAGAAAGGGCCTGGGCTATGACCTTGCGGATGTAGGAGTCCTGGTAAATATCAGCGACGACCATCTTGGAATAGACGGCATAAACACCCTGCAGGACCTGGCTAACACAAAGGCACTGGTAATTGAGGCTGTTAAGCCTGAAGGATACGCGGTCCTCAATGCGGATGACGGCATGACGCCCTATATACTGGAGAAAGTGAGAAGCAAGGTCATATTATTCGGCAGGGCAATATCAAATCCGCTGTTTAAAAAGCATTGCAAAAATCCCGACAGTATTTCAGTATATGTGAAGGACGGATATGTATGGGTGCTCAAAGAAGGAAAACGGCTGCCCCTTATCAGCCTTGAAGATATACCAATAACCTACGGCGGGCTTGTGGACTGCAATATAGAGAACTCCCTGGCAGCTATTTCGGCATTGATAGGTTTAAAGGTTCCCATGGATATTATACGGAAGGGCATGAGTACTTTCAGGCCGGATATAGAGCTCAATCCGGGCAGGTTCAACATATTTGACTTCGGAAGCTTCAAGGTGATGATCGACTACAGCCACAATATCGCAGGGTATTCAGCGGTTTTAAAATTCATTCATAAAGTCAGGGCAAAGCGTCTGGTGGGAATCATAGGAATGCCGGGAGACAGGCTGGATTCAAATATAAGGGAAGTGGGAGAGCTGTGTGCCCGGTCCTTCGGGAAGATTTATATAAAGGAGGATATAGACCTGAGAGGCCGTAAAAAGGGAGAGGTGGCTTCGCTGCTGAGGGAGAGCATGGTAAACGCAGGCTATAAAAGCGAGAGCATAGAAATAATACTGAGCGAAACCGTAGCCCTTGAAAAGGCCATGCTGGATGCCCAGCCGGGAGATCTGATAGCATTGTTCTATGAGGAGCTTGAACCGGCCGTCCAGGTTATAAACAGGTTCAGGAAGGAACAGGAGGAGACCAACCTGATCATAGAAAACAGCTTGAAAGACATAGGCGCTCCGGCAGTTTCCGCTGAAAGCACAAAAAAACGTCATATGGCGGAAACCAAAGAAATGTAATATAATGAAGGTAATGTGACAGGATATGTAGAATGGGGTGCAAAATGGCTGAGGTCTATTATTATGTGAAGTCGGAGAATGTAGCCAATATAGTGGACTGCGGACTTAAGCTGTCGTCGTTTTATGATAAGGCGGTAATGATTGACGGTGAGGAAAGAATGTGTTTTTCCGGATTGCTGAATCCAAAGGATGACATGGATTTATACAGGTCCGGGGAGTACACCTGCCTTAAAATCCAGGTGGAAAATGAGAAGTGCTACGT
Organism: Bacillota bacterium; assembly: GCA_023397905.1. Classification (GTDB taxonomy): domain Bacteria; phylum Bacillota; class Clostridia; order Acetivibrionales; family DSM-1351; genus Ruminiclostridium. The sequence goes on from JAEWSZ010000017.1 coordinate 20,758, forward strand.
TGCGGATAAATTTATCCACGACACAGTGCGGGATGAAAGGCTTGTAATGGAGCTGTATTATAATTCCATAATTCCGGTAAACAATTATATTTTCGGAACTTACAGGAGGCCCGAGTGCCTTATTACCACTACGATACTGGCCGGAGAGGCCAAACTTCTGGATAGGAGGATGGACTCTCCCGTAATATATGCCAATTCCGAAGAGCTCTATATAAATAACATTTTGCAGGAATTAAGAGAAAGGCATGAGGAAACTGACGATTGCCTGCTCTATTATTTTTTTGACAGACTTGCCGGGCTGTCGGTTCTTGAAAAGTATGAGAATGCTGAAACCGGCACGGCGGTTTTTAAAACAGGAGAGGGCCGTACCTACTGCGTCAGGAGGCCGGACCCGGATAAAGCCGGCATTTAGTGCGGAAACTATTGCAATTGGTTTTCCATTATTCTATAGTGTGAAGGGTTAGTATGAAAAAACAGATTTTAGATATGCTGAAGCGGGAAAAGGGGTTTATTTCAGGAGAGGAACTGAGCAATAGGCTCGGGGTTTCCAGAACAGCCGTGTGGAAACACATAAACGAGCTGAGAAAAGACGGGTACAATATTGAGTCCTTTTCAAAAAAAGGATACAGGCTGAGGTCGGCGCCGGATTTACTGGACGAGAGAGAGCTGGAAGTCCCTGAAGGCCAGAAAATAGGCAGTCAATTGATCCACTTTGACGAGATAGATTCCACAAACAACTATGCAAAAAAAATAGGAAATGAAGGCTGTCCCCATGGTACGGTTGTTATTGCCGAAAGGCAGACCTCGGGCAGAGGCAGGGTCGGCAGGGAATGGAAGTCCGACAACAGCCAGGGCCTGTGGTTTTCCATAGTGCTGAGACCTGTTCTTGTGCCGGAAGAGGTGCAGATAGTCACTCTTGCGGCATCTGTTGCGGTGGTTGAGGGAATTAGGGACGGGCTGGGAATAGACTGCGGGATCAAATGGCCAAACGATATAATACTTGAAGGCTGCAAGCTGGCTGGGATCCTGACGGAACTCAGCGCAGAGCCGGGACATGTCAATTATGTGGTGGTTGGCATCGGAATGAATGTCAATCAGGATCAGGGCTGTTTTGAAGATGAGATAAAGGGAAAGGCCACTTCGCTTAAAATACATACTGGAGAAGCAGTATCCCGGGTAAAGCTGCTGGGCTGCATCCTCACAAGATTTGAAGAGGTATACGGCATTATGCTCCAGGGCGGCGCCGGGGAACTTATAGAACGCTGGGAAAGGTATTCGGTGACCATAGGGCGGGAAGTCAGGGTGCTTTTCCGGGAAAAGGAATATATTGGAACAGCCCGGTCTATTGCAAAGGACGGCAGGCTTATTGTAAAATGTACCGATGGAGAGGTAAGGGAAATTTCGGCCGGTGAAGTGCAGGTCAGAGGTTTGCTGGGCTATACGTGAACCGGAGTAAGTTTTCTTTTGGGCGAAATGCATGAAATATCCGGACAATGTTTAAACATTGTTAAAATCGACAAACGATTTTGGATATGATATGCTATGATTTAGAGAGCAGGTCAACATGGTTGGCTTTGCACACATGTGGATATGGAGGTTAAACAGTGGTTAAAAAGAATGATTATCCCAGAAAAAATAATTTTTCAAAGGACGGCACTCAGACAAATGAGTCTGCCGGCGCAGCAAACTCTCAGCAGAAGCCTTCTCAAAAGGATGGAGAAACATTCCACAAGGAAAGTCACACAAGAAACAACCGGTCTTCAAGAGATAACCAGCAAAGGGATGCTCAGAAGAGGGAGAACGCAAACCGCGAAAATCAATCAAGGGAAAACAGCTCAAAGGAAAACGGAGCCAGGGAAAATGTCCAGAGGGATAACCAGCACAAGGATAACTTCCAGCGGAATTACCATAGAGAAAATAATAACCAGAACAGGGAAAACAGAGAAAACAGGGATTCCTACAGGCAGCATTTCCAGAGACCTGCCATAAAACCACGGGCAGAGGAAACGGTGAATGATATTGCCGCTGATATAGGAAGAATAGAGAAGGAAATAGAGCTTGAACTAAAAGAGATAAGAAGCATGAGACTCGGAGTTTAATGCGGAGCCTGTCTGGCATGTGTTGACGGTTTTCGCACCGGGAATCCGGAGCTTTTCATTTCTTTAACTGTGGAGGATGTATGATTCTCGTAGTCGATGTAGGAAATACGCATATTGTCTTAGGGGTTTTTGAAGCAACAGAGCTCTTGGCCAGCTGGCGGCTGAACACCGACGGTGAGAGAACCGCGGACGAATTGGGTATGTTCATGCTGAACTTTTTCGGACATGCGGGTCTCAGTGCGGACAAGGTGGAGGCGGTTATTATAGCGTCTGTGGTTCCGCCCATAATGTACACCCTTGAACACTCCATAAGAAAGTATTTTAAACTGGATCCCATGGTTATCGGCCCCGGGACGAAAACAGGCATCAATATAAGATATCAAAATCCGAAAGAAGTGGGAGCCGACAGGATAGTGAATGCCGTTGCCGGCTTTGAAATATACGGAGGACCGCTGATCATAGTGGATATGGGAACGGCTACCACATTTTGCGCGATTTCGGCAAAAGGGGAATACATCGGAGGCGTTATTTGTCCGGGTATTAAAATAAGCGCCGAAGCGCTGTTCCAGAAAGCGGCCAAGCTCCCCAGGATAGATCTGGTAAAACCGGAGGCCGTAATAGGAAAAAATACCGTGTCAAGCATGCAATCCGGAATTTTTTACGGATATGTGGGACAGGTTGACTACATAGTCACGAAAATGAAACACGAAATGCAGGAGCTGAACGCAAAGGTGATAGCCACGGGAGGCCTGTCAAGACTCATTGCGGGAGAATCCAGGACGATTGAGCATGTAAATACCACTCTGACCCTTGAAGGCCTCAGAATTGTCTATGAAAGAAACCGTACTTAGGGAATGGCTGCACTTGCCTGCACCCATGGTTTCCAGTCTCTTTATCCATATAAATTTTTATACCGCTCAAGCGCCAGATGATAAGCGCCGGCCACTGGCTTCTGCTGCGCGACCGATATCCGGGCGAAAGGCGCGGTACGGTGGACGGTAGTCCGGTACTCGTCCATTAGCAGGGGGCAATCCGATTGAAAGACGCTGCCGATCAGCGTGACTTTAAACACTTCTCTTTCCATTTCCAGCCTTTTGATCACTCCGCCGGCGATTTCACCAATTTCATGTCCAATATTTATGAGGATATCCTGTGACACCGCATCGCCTTTATTTGCAAGCTCACATACAAGGATGGGAATTTTGTAGATGTTTGAGGGTTCTTTTTGCAAAGTGCGCATTGAGATTATCAGCTCATCCATGCTTTTAAGCCCGAACAGTCCGGGTATTTCATCTTCCAGCACAGTTTTTCTGCCTGTTTTTTCTTCGGATCTGAAGGCGTAATGCAGTGCCATTTGAGCGATATCAGAACCGCCGCCCCTGTTGCCGGCCTCATAGCTGAGGTTTCTCAGGGTGACTTCCAGACCTTTTGAGTTTCTGCCTGAGCATGCGCCTCCGGTGCCGCACACGGTGACTATCCCGTAATTCTCCGGTATCCCCGCGCGAAGGCCTATCCATGTGTCGTTTACGATTGTAAAGCTGCCGGGAGTCAGAAATTGACCGCAGATATTGTTCAGAATGTTGAAATCAATTTCCATATCGGCTCCGGACAGTCCCAGCACCGTATATTTCAGGTCGCCGGCTTTTATGCCGAGTTTTTTCAAAGCCTGTGACAGGGCAGCTTCAATGGACGCCCGCGCCATAGCCTCCCCTGAGACCTGGTAATTGGAACCGCCAGACAGGCCTTCGGATAAAATATTGCCATAGATGTCACCGATCACACAATGCGTTTTAGACGCACCTCCGTCAATTCCTGCTGCGTAGTTCATCGGCTGGCCTCCGGCAGAAAATGTTTGAGATATGGGGCGTTTGCCCGCAGAATGTCGGCAAAAATTGCCTGTGCCTTATTGGCATCCAGCACAAGGGGATTGTTGACAAGGGCCAGTATGGCCTTGGTCTGACTTCCTTCCACGGCAGCTTCTACAGTGAGCCTTTCATAGGCCTTTACCTGTTGGACGAGACCTTTGACTGCATCCGGCAGGGGTCCGTAAACAAGAGGCTCCGCACCCGACCGGCTGATCACGCAATTTGTTTCAATGACCGCATCCCGGGGCAGATCGGGGATGCAGCCTCTGTTGGTGGTATTGACCACATGTATGTCGGAAGCGTCATTCCAGATGCTGTTCATCAATGATACTGCGGCCTCGGAGTAGAGAGCGCCTCCGCGCTTTGACAGTTCCTCGGGCTTCTCATTGAGACTGACATCCCTGTACTTGTCAAAAAGTACGCTTTCGACTTCCTTTACCTCATCGGCTCTGGTTATTCCTCCGGCGTTGTATTTCTCAAATTCTTCCTTGAACATATCGCTTTCAAGATAGAAGTATTTCAGATAGGGAGACGGGATGAAACCCAGTGCATCTACAAATTCCGAAGGTATTTCCGAACCTTTTATGTTTTTCACCACATTATTTTTAATAAGCCGGGAACCTCCGCGGCTTTCCAATATGTCTCTGCCGTCCACAAAGATCCTGCCGATGAAGCTCAGATGGTTAAGCCCGGCAAAACGGCACTGGACTTTGGACTTGTCAAGCCCCAGGCTGGTGCAGACCTCCCGCTCCATATTGATGGGCACGTTGCACAGGCCCAGGCATTTTACCTTTGAATATTTGCTTACGGCCTCGGAAACTATTCCAGAGGGGTTTGTAAAATTGATCAGCCAGCTGTCGGGGCATATTTCCTCTATATCCCGGCATATTTCCAGCGTTATGGGAATGGTCCGCAGAGCGTTTGCAAAACCTCCGGGCCCTGTTGTCTCCTGGCCGATAATGCCGTATTTGAGCGGTATTTTTTCATCGCCGGACCGCGCGTCAAGTCCTCCGGCCCTGAACTGTGAAATGACGAAGTGGGAGCCTTTTAATGCCGATCTCCGGTCAAGGGTGCAATAGACGGCAATGGGAAGGCCGGCTTTTTTAAACATCCTCTTTAACAAAGAGCATATGATTTCCACCTTTTCGCGCCCTTCTTCAACATCCACCAGAGCGATTTCCTTTACGGGAAATGTGCTGTAGTTCTTTATTATTCCATCTGCAAGTTCTGGCGTATAGCTGCTGCCTCCGCCGATTACGGTTAGTTTGATTGCGTCCATGCTGCAACACTCCTTTACAGGTTTATGGTATCCACATTCATATGAAGATGGTCGGTTGTCAGTACCTTGAAAGCTTCGGCTCTCAAAAAAGGTTTATCCTTGGCATACAGCTTTGCCTTGACGTCGAAATAATAGCCGAGAGTCTGAAGCGCCTGGGGAGGAAACTGGCTTTCGTGCTGTGAAAGCGCATACATCTTATTTTCCCAGGTTTCGTCCACGTTGATGAAGGTATTGGGATAAGCTGTGCTGTAATAGGCGATACCTTTTACGGCCCACACTTCTGGTTGTTCATTTCGGCCGTCCGGCGCTTTGAAGCCGGGAAACTGGCTGAACAGGCAGGCTTCGGAGGCGGCCGTTCCCACTCTCCTGTGGTCGGGGTGGACCTCGTAGGGCAAAAAGGGATCCACTGTCATTACAAATTCCGGCCGTACCTGGCGTATGACAGATACGATATTCTGGCAGAGCAGCTTCTCATCGGCATAGCCGCCGTCTTTAAAATCCAGGTGCAGGACATCCGATACTCCCAGAGCCGCCGCCGATTTTTTGACCTCGTTTTTTCTGATGGCCGCCAGCTGGGCCGGGTCCTGTGAGGGATCAGCGGTTCCCATGCTCCCGTCGGTCACCGTCAGGTATGTGATCTTGCAGCCCCTGGCGGACAGCTTTGCGATTGTGGCTCCGGCCCCCACCTCATTGTCGTCGGGATGGGGCTGTATACATAGAAGGCTTTTGCAGTTTTCCATGTCCGGCAGCGGTAAAAAATCCTTTATTTCCATAAAAGTACCTCCTGAAATATTATTTAAATGCTATAACATGCTTATCTTACTTAAATCTATCATAAAAAAATTACCGAGTCAATTAAAGCGCTTTAATTTTACAAAATATCAACGGATATATGATAGTTACACAGGATTACCACATAATATGCCACTAAATATCAATTGATATTTTATTATTTATATTGTGTTTTATAAAAATTGTCTATATAATAAGTTTAACCGGTTTAATTATATTGCCGGCAGCTCGTATTTAAACCGGGCGGCAGGGCAATAGATCAGGGCTTCAGACATTTTAGCAGATGGAGGAATCTATTATGGAAAAAGTTTCGGCGTTTGAAAAATTTGCCTACAGCATGGGGGCCTTCGGACAAAATTTTGTCTACGGCGTCATGGCCTCTTATCTTATGATCTTCTATACGGACAATCTCGGGCTTACGGCAGCTTCGGTAGGTACGCTTTTTCTGGTGGCCAGAATATGGGATGCGGTTATGGACCCATTTATAGGGGTGATCGTAGACCGTACAAACACAAAATGGGGAAAATTCAGGCCGTTTATTCTGGTTGGCGGCATTCTCGCCGGCATAATGACAATAGCGTGTTTTTTCAACCCGGACATCGGCATGACTGGCAAACTGATTTATGCCTATGCCACATACATTATATGGGGAACGACCTATGGCATCATGGACGTGCCCTACTGGTCCATGGCCCCCTCCATGACGGTAGACCCAGACGAGAGGACGAGGATCGTATCCATACCTAAAATAACGGCCACCATAGGATCGGTCCTGGTCAGCGTGCTTACCATTCCCATGGTCCAGGCATTCGGGCGGGGCGACAGCACCAGAGGATATTTTCAGACGGCGGTGGTCTACGGCATACTTTGCGCCGCAGGGGCGGTTCTGGCTGCAACGAAGACAAAAGAGCGCATAAGGATAAATAAAAAGGAGAAGGAGAGATTCAGGGAATCAGTGGACGTCGTCATCAAAAACATACCCCTTCTGCTTATTTTACTGACTACCCTTTGTACAAGCATGTCCATGACTATCAAGCAGACCGTGGCCACTTACTATTTCACGTATAATGTGAAAAATGTGGATCTGATTCCCCTGTTTGCTCTGGTGGGATTGATACCCATGGTTCTTGCCATGGTAATTGTACCTCCGGTGTCAAAGAGGTTCGGAAAGAAGCCAACCGCAATAGCCGGAGGGCTTATCGGAGCAGTTTCCAGTGCGGCAATATACTTTGTTTCCGGCAAGGTCCCCCTGGTATTTGCATTTAATGCAATATCCATGATCGGGATAGGAGTGATGATGGTTCTTACCATTTCCATGCAGGCGGACACGGTGGAGTATGCCGAGTGGAAAACCGGAAAGCGTTCCGAAAGCATTATCTTCTCTCTCGGGACATTTACTACAAAGCTCTCTTCGGCATTGGGAGGAGCCGTGACCGGTTACTGGCTGACCATGTCGGGCTATAAGCCAAATGTGGAGCAGACGCCGTCGGCACTTGGCGGTATCAACATGATGATGTCCTGGGCCCCTGCCATAGGCTTGCTGCTAATGACGGTCATTATCTGCTTTTACAGTCTGACAGAGAAAAACCATGCCCAAATAATAAGCGAGCTGGAAGCAAGGCGGGATTCCCGGATTTGACGGCGGGAAATATGGGCAATTGCGATTTTTGAATAGCCGTGACAGGATTGTTGCAATTTTTCAAAATAAAAGATATTCTAATATTTAGGAAGGCAAACCGGCGGATATGAGGCAATATTCGGGGACATATGGCGTATGCATCCGGTTTGCGGCAATTCGGAAACATTGAGGCGCAGGAGGAAATAATGGCGGTAAATATCTATGACATTGCAAAAAAAACGGGATTGTCGGTTGTTACGGTTTCGCGGGTGATAAATAACTATCCCAATGTCAGGGAAAGCAACAGGCTCAAGGTTGAAGCGGCTATCAAAGAGCTCGGCTATAAGCCCAATGCGGCGGCCAGGACTTTGTCAAACGGCAGGGCCGGCATGGTAGCCCTTGTAGTTCCGAATTTTCAGGATGCCTTCATGCTGCAGGTGATGTCTTCGGTGGAAATGTATTTAAAAAATAACGGCATGTTTATGGTGGTGACATCGGCGGCAAACTATACAAGGTTCACCGAAAGCATTTGCGCGGCGCTATTTATGGAGGGGCGGGTAGACGGCTTTCTGATCCTGGCCCCGGTTTATGATCATAAATATTTACTTGAATTGAAGGACAGGAATATTCCATCTGTTCTGCTGGACCAGCATCAGCAAAACCTGCAGATACCCACCGTGACGGTGGATAACTTTTTGGGAGGCTATCAGGCCACTGTGAGCCTGATCAAGGGAGGCGCCGGAAGGATAGCTCACATAACCGGCTCCGAGGCTTATGACAGCAGCGGGGAGAGGACCCGGGGATACCTGAAGGCCCTTGAAGACAACGGGATGAAGGTGGGGGAAGGTATGCTTGTAAAGGGCGATTACTCCATTGAGTGCGGGTACAGGGCAGTTGCGGATTGGGTGCGGGCGGACATTCTTCCCGATGCCGTATTTGCCGCGGATGACAATACCGCCTTCGGCGTACTGGATGCCGCCAGGTCCTTTGGAATACAGGTACCACGGCAGATGTCAATCATAGGGTATGACGACCATCCTTTTGATTCCCTGCTTCATCCGAAAATGAGCACCGTAAGGCAGCCGACAGAAGAAATTGCGGCAGCGGGCGTACAATTGCTCCTTGATATAATACAAAAAAGATCGGGAAAAATTTCCAAGATTGTATTGGAGCCATCGGTGGTATTGCGCGAGACCACCATAAACGTGTAGGGAGCATTTTATTGTTATATTTCAGTTAATATTTTAAATTTTTTGGTAACCGGTTCTAAGAATTACAAGTATAAGATATTATAATTTTAGTACAATATATTTAAAAACAACGCAGAACTGTCTGATATAAACTGTTTTAACTGGAAAAAAGCAGTATGCCAGAAACATTGTATACATTTTAATAGAAAATATCCGAAAATCCAAGATTTAACTACAATAAACGACATAATCTTGAAATATAAGGATTTTCAGTAATACAATTCTCTAAAGTAGTAATATTTATATTTGTATCTTAAAACAAGTTATGTTACGCTAATAGCAATTGCGAAAAAAATGGAGGGATTTTGTATGGGTTATAAAGTAGCTATTATAGGCGCAGGATTTGTTGGTGCATCAGCAGCTTATGCCATGTCTATAAACAATTTAGTATCTGAATTGGTTTTAATTGATGTAAACAAGGAAAAAGCTTACGGAGAGGCTCTTGATATCAGCCATGGACTGTCATTTGCAGGCAACATGACCGTTTATTCCGGAGATTATGCGGACGTAAAGGACTGTGATGTTATAGTTATCACAGCAGGCGCTGCCAGAAAGCCTGGTGAGACCCGTCTGGATCTTGCAAAGAAAAATACGACAATTATGAAGAGCATTGTTACCGACGTTATGAAGTATTATAACCACGGTGTAATTGTCAGTGTATCAAATCCGGTTGATGTTTTGGCATATATGACACAGAAGTGGTCGGGCCTGCCGGCAAGCAAAGTCATAGGTTCAGGTACTGTACTTGACAGCGCCAGATTCAGGACTCACATCAGCCAGGCTCTGGATGTGGACGTTGCAAATGTTCACGGTTACATCATGGGTGAGCACGGTGATTCACAGTTCCCTGTATGGAGCCAGACTCATATTGCAGGAACACAGTTTGACGATTATGTAAAGGCTAACGGCTTAAACATTGATAAAGAAGCTCTTTTCAATGAAGTTAAGGTTGCCGGTGCAACAATTATCAAGAACAAGGGAGCAACTTATTATGGTATAGCTCTTTCCATCAACAGAATAGTTGAATCAATCCTGAAGGACTTCAATACAATAATGCCGGTCGGTACTGTTCTCAACGGAGAATACGGTGTTAAAGACGTATTGTTGAATGTTCCTACCATAGTTGGCGGAAGCGGAGCTGAAAGAGTTCTTGAATTAAACCTTACCAACGAAGAGTTAAAACTTCTGAAGCATTCTGCCGAGCAGGTTAAAGCAGTTATTGACGAAGTTAAGAATATATAAATTCTTGTAAAATTTTCTTTTCGGAATGTAAATTTTTCATTGAAAGTTGAAAAATAAGTTGTTAAAGTTTTCACAATAGTGTAAAATGAATGAGGGACAAGTAAACGGCAATTAATTTGATTGCTGGTTATTTGTTCCTTATGGCAGTTTAAAAAGTCAGGGTTTAAAATTAACGTTTGGAGGATTAGCGAATGGGAACTATTTATGAGGATTCACTTAAAGCTCATGAAGAGTGGGCTGGTAAAATTGAAGTAATTGCAAAAGCTCCTTTAAAGGATAAGAGGGATCTTTCACTGGCATACTCACCGGGAGTTGCTCAGCCATGTCTTGAAATACAGAAAGATGTTGAATTATCTTACAAATATACCAGAAGACACAACATGGTAGCAGTTATAACTGACGGTACCGCAGTACTGGGTCTCGGAGATATCGGACCAGAAGCGGGTATGCCTGTTATGGAAGGAAAATGCGTACTCTTCAAAACCTTCGGGGATGTTGATGCATTTCCTCTTTGTATCAAATCAAAGGACGTTGATACAATAGTTAATACAGTAAAATTGCTGTCGGGCAGCTTCGGCGGCGTAAATCTGGAAGATATTGCAGCTCCTAGATGCTTTGAAATAGAAGAAAGACTCAAGAAGGAAACTGATATTCCAATATTCCACGACGACCAGCATGGTACTGCAATTGTAACTGCCGCAGGTCTTATCAACGCTTTAAAGGTTGTCGGAAAGAAAATGGAAGATATATCAATAGTTGTAAACGGTGCGGGAGCAGCGGCTATAGCTATTACAAAGCTTCTTTTCTCAATGGGCCTCAGAAAAGTCGTTCTCTGTGATACAAAGGGCGCTATCTATGAGGGAAGGGACAACCTCAACCCAATCAAGGCTCAGATGGCAAAGATCACTAACCTTGAAGGAAAGAAAGGCTTACTGAAGGATGTTATTGTTGGAGCAGACGTATTTATAGGAGTTTCGGCTGCAAACCAGGTTACTAAAGAAATGGTTAAGTCAATGGCAAAGGATCCTATTATATTTGCACAGGCCAACCCAACTCCTGAAATCATGCCTGAAGAGGCTCTTGAAGCCGGCGCTGCCGTTGTAGGTACAGGCCGTTCAGACTATCCGAACCAGGTTAACAACGTTCTTGCATTCCCGGGTATCTTCAGAGGTACTTTTGATGTGGGAGCACGTGAAATAAACGATGAAATGAAAATCGCCGCAGCTTATGCGATCGCTGGTCTTGTAGGAGATGCAGAAAGAAATGCCGAGTACGTAATCCCTGCTCCCTTCGATCCCAGAGTTTCAAAGGCAGTTTCAACAGCAGTTGCTGAGGCAGCCAGAAAGTCCGGAGTGGCAAGGAAGTAAGATTGTAAGTACAGAGTATGTTAGAGTACAGTAGTATGGAAGTTTAGAAGTACAGAACAGAAGATGATTGAAGGGGCTGTAGCAAAACAAAAAAATTGCTACAGCCTTTCCTTGTGCCCTGATATTGAACATTACGTGATATAAAAAGAAGTTTTTACTGAAAAGAGACAACAAAACAATAGGATCGACCCCAAGCCATCCCTGAGTAGAAAGATATTACATTTTTATTGCCGTTAAGCCGTAAGTTTTTCAAACAATTGTCTGCCGGTGGGGAATATTTTGTTCTGCCACGGTTTCCAGAACTTCCATGGCTGTCAATACTCCCAAAATTCCGTCATAGTTTCCGCCGTTCTTAACAGAATCGGCATGGGAGGCCATTACAATTTTCTTTAAACCCGGTTCTGATCCGGGAATAGTAGCGTACATATTAGCCATATCATCTGTTTCGATTGCGGCACCGATTGCCTTCATTCTTTTAACAAATTCGTCTCTTGCCTGGTGCGCCTCAGGTGACAGGGAATATCTGGTTACCCCTCCGTGACCTGCATCACCGAACTTTGAGAAAGTTTTAATTTTTTCTTCCATTCTTTTTACATCACATTTATACATCGTATTAAACTGGATCTGCCTGATTCCCCCAGCCCTATCGAACAGTTGAAAAGGAACCGTATCATTACCTGACATCTTTGTCGGAGGGCAAATAAGCATGTTATGACTATCTCACGTCTCAATATACTTTTCAAGTAATGTGCAGCACAACTTTTATGCTGGGCAAGCACAATTTTTTTGAGCCAACTTATCTCAGGTCTTTTTATCGGCTCCCCAGTATGCGCCACAGGGTACTGCGGCCAATGCCCAGCCTTTTGGCCGTCTGACTCTGATTCATGTTTTCCTGCTGAAGAACAGCCAGAATGATATCCCGGGTTATTTCTTCCAGGGTGCGGTCCAGATCAATGCCGAAGTGGTCGGAGGAGATGATGCGTTCCTCCTTCCTCAAAACGGCCATTACTTCTCTTTCGGTGATATAGGGTGCTTCGGACACTACCACCAGTTCGGACAGCACCCGTTTAAACTGGTCAATATTATACTTCCAGTCGAATGCCTGCAGCTTCTCCATAGCGCCGGGGGTAAACCCTGCGACCTGCTTCATACCCTGCTGGGTAAGCTGGCTTATATACAGAGCCGCCATGCTGGGGATGCCTGCGCGGCGTTCACGCAAGGGCGGAAGACGAAGGGTGAGAGCCACCAATTGGCGCTTCAAAAATTTGCATAGAAGGTGATTTTCACCGTCGTCCTCTGCCTGACAGGCAAAGGTAAAAAGCAGCCTGTTCCGTTTCTGTATGGAAGTACTGCGGATATAATCCACCAGCCGCTTTTGCAGTTCCTGGTCCAATTGGTGAATAGATTTAAAATAAATGGTCAGCTTGCTCTCCATAAGGGGCGATTTTTCGCTCTCAAAGAGCTGATTCCATTTGCGGTGCGTCATCAGAGGACAGTCGATTGTCACCAGCGGATTGGCCTGATAGGGGCTATTGGCATATATGGCGCTGGCTACCGTATCCTTGCCGGTGCCCTCTTCACCTAAAATCAATACGGGATGAAGCGTTTCGCTATAGTGCCTGGCTGAATCGACCAGTTCTTTCATGGCCTCGCTTTTATCATAAAAAGTATCAAAGGACTTCAACGTATTTTCGATGCGGTTATGTATCTTTATGCCGGAATCCTCGGGCAATTCCCACCGGTACTCATCGCCGACGTAGTATACTGCGTAAAGCGCTTCGTCGCATTTTACACAGGAAGCCCTGATTTCCCAGGTCTCATTGTTTACCGCTTTTACCAGTTTCATGCGTTTTTGGGCTAATACAAGAGGGATATTCTTTAGCATTAATTTGTTTAAATTCTCATGTTCTTTGGGCAGCAGGGTATTGTATACATTTTCTCCTTCGGGCGTAAAGGCGGCGACCCGAAGGTCCATTCCGCGGAAGAACGCTTCGATATTGGCAAGACGCTTTTTTTCCGTTTTAAAGAACTGGCAGAGTTTAATGACCTGGTCAAACGCATTGTTTATACTTTCACGGCCCGAAGTAAGCAGAATTGTGTTCATGCCGCTTTGCTGCGCCTGCTCGGTGGTGATCTTGTCGCCTATGACAAGAGAATAGCCTTCATTTTTTAATGCGGCCAGCTGCTGCTCCAATTCCCCGAGGTCATGAATGGTAAAGATGCTGACCTCATATTGCAGCAAGTCACACAAAAGTTTCGCACAGTTTGTGATGCTTGGAAATCCCACCACTGCCAAACGCCCGGCATAATCCTTTGTGAGCTGGATAACCCTGAGCATATCAAAAGCGGATATGGGGATATCAACGACCGGCACCTTTGCAATTTTTTCAATCATCTCTGCCGTGCCGCCGCGGGAGAGGATGGCATCATAGCCGTGATCCTGCAGTTCCTCTACAAGATGTGCACCTTCCGTAAGATCCCCCACATAGATGGAAACATCAACATCATTGCGGTTTGAAACGGTTAATTCGATTAGACCCCGCATACCCTCATAAGGCGCCATGGCAAGTATCCTGTATTTTTTCATATCTGCAGCTCCTGAAGTTAAGATTATGTAAGACACCTTTTTTTTTAACTATATATTACATAAAAAAGCTTCCGGTTTCCATAAGGCTACACCGGCCAAGTGATTTAAAATGAAACAGTTTGAGGCATATTGCTTTCCGGAACTTTTAAAAATATTGAAATGGTATCATATTGAAACAAAGTATATGCTTTTTCGTGTTGTTTATGCAACGGCTTACCGTTAATATAAAAATGCAGTCCGGAATATCTGACAGTTATGGAAGGTGGATAAAGGATGAAACCTATATTAGCAGTAACAGTGGGTGATCCCGCGGGTATTGGCCCGGAAATTGCCATAAAGGCAATGAATCATCCTGAAATATATACTATTTGTACTCCGCTTCTTATCGGAGATGCACCTGTACTGCAAAAAGCCATGAAATTTTGCGGTCTTAAGCTTAAGTTGCATCAGGTAACGGAACCGGAGGAATGCGCCGGCACCTATGGGATCATTGATTATCTGGAAACCGGTGCAATGAAAAATGATTTGTACAGCATGGGGCAGGTATCTGATTTATGCGGAAACGCAGGGTTTTCCTATGTGGTGAAAGGAATAGAACTTGCTCTGGCGAAAAAAGTCAGGGCCGTAGTGACCGGCCCTATCAACAAGGAAGCGCTGAACCTGGCAGGGCATCACTTCTCGGGGCATACGGAAATATTTGCACAGTATACCCACACGCCAAGCTATGCCATGATGCTGGTAAGTAAAAGCCTGCGTGTCATTCACGTCACGACACATGTATCCATGCGCGACGCATGCAATCTCATAACAAAAGACAGAGTCCTGAATATAATACGGTTGGCCTCGGAAACCCTGAAGGAACTTGGTCTTTCAGATGCGGTCATTGCGGTGGCGGGATTAAATGCTCACTGCTCCGAAAACGGACTGTTTGGAAATGAGGAAAACGATGCCATCATTCCCGCCGTGTTAGAGGCAGAAGCTGAAGGCATCCGGGTGGAAGGACCTATCCCCGCGGATACCGTATTCATTAAAGCCATGTCCGGAAAATACGCCATGGTTGTTTGCATGTATCACGATCAGGGGCATATTCCACTGAAAATGAGCGGGTTTGAGTTCAATTCCAGGACCGGGGAGTTTACATCGGTCTCGGGGGTTAACTGTACCGTTGGATTGCCAATCATCCGCACATCTGTAGACCATGGCACCGCATTCGACAGGGCCGGAAATGGTTCCGCAAAGGAAGAAAGTCTGATTGATTCCATTAAAATGGCGGTAACAATGGCGCTTCACCGCTTTTCCAATAAAGAATGACAACGAAACGGGGAATAAATATGATACCGCTTTTAATTATTGCAGATGATTTCACCGGAGCACTTGATACCGGTGTTCAATTTTCGAAGCAGAATGTTGTTACCCATGTGATTATAAGTGAGGACCGGGATCTGTTAAATTTGCCGGAAGACATCCAGGTGCTGGTCATTGATACAGAAAGCAGGCATTTACCGCCCGAACAGGCTTACGGCATTGTACGGGAAATTGCTCGGGAGGCATTTGAAATCGGAGTAAAAACCATTTACAAGAAAATCGATTCGGCGCTGCGCGGCAATATCGGTGCAGAACTCACAGCCCTTGCCGATACCCTGAACAATACGCCGGTTTTTCTTTTGCCGGCATTTCCAAAAATGATGCGCACCACCGTTGACGGAATACAGTACATAAATGATGTGCCTGTCAGTGAAAGTGTGTTTGGGCAGGATCCCTTTGAACCTGTAACCGCCTCGTTTTTGCCTGACATTATCCGCCAGCAGAGCGATATCCGCGTATCCCTTTTAAATCCCGGAGATCCCCTGCCAAAACAGGAAAAAAAGATTGTAGTGATAAACAGCATAACCGATGAAGAACTGGTCTCCGCGGCAAAAATGCTTACACCCTCTCAGCCCAAGACGCTGGCCGGCTGTGCGGGCTTTGCCGAGTATCTGCCGGAAATGCTTCAGCTCAGCCGCGGTGAAATTCCCCGGATAAACAGTCAGGAACGGCTGCTGGTGATTTCAGGCAGTGTTAATCCCATCACCCTGCGTCAGAACCAATGTGCGGCCGATTACGGTTTCCGCACAATGGAATTGACACCTCTGGAAAAAATGACGCCTGGATTTTTCAGTAACTTGCAAAGCCGGCATTTATCAGAATTGCTGCAGAAAGCCTGTGAGAGTGACCGGCTGCTGATAGCGGCGGCCATGAATCTCGAATCTGTGGCGGCAAGCGACCGGTTTGCAGCAAAACTTGAGCTTTCGGTAAATAATGCCCGGGAGGTGGTATCACAGAATTTAGGTGAATTATCCGCCATCCTTGCCAATAATTCCAAGGATACTACGTTCTTTTTTATTGGAGGAGACACGCTCAATGCGTTTCTGAACCGTCTTGGCGTCAAGGAAATTACTCCTGTTGCTGAACTGCTTCCGGGTGTTGTTTTATCCCAGGTCAATTTTGAAGGACGGAAATTAGGGGTGGTATCCAAATCCGGAGGCTTTGGAAGTGAGGATATTATTCTTCGTGTACAGGAAAGTCTTTTTAATTCTAATGTAAATCAAATTGTTTAAAAGGAGGCAAAGATAATGACGGATTCCCAACAATACAGTATCAGACTTCCTCAAAAGGTATATGGCGGTGTTAATGCCATCGAAAATTTAAGGGGAATTGCTTCAAAATTTACAAAGGTAGTTTTGTTTACCGATAAAAGTATTGGCAAAGCCGGACTTGTGGCGCGTCCTCTGAAACTTTTGAAGGAAGCCGGCGTATTATGCGAGGTGCTGGACAATGTTCCGACAGAGCCTATGGCAGATGACGCGGCCGCGCTTATTTCAGATTTCCGTAAGCTGGAGGCCGACCTGATCGTAGCTGTGGGCGGAGGCAGTGTCATGGATATAGCGAAGCTTGCCGCCGTACTGGATACAGGGGACTATACCCTCCGGGATCTGCTGGAAGACCCGGCGCGGGCGCAGAAACAGGTCAAAACAGTGATGATACCCACTACTGCGGGCACAGGAAGCGAAGCTACGCCTAACAGTATTGTCACTGTCCCCGAAAAGGAATTGAAAGTGGGGATTGTCAATGAATGTATGGTGGCCGATTACATTATTTTAGACGCATATTTTACCCAGAATCTGCCTTACGCCATTGCGGCATCAACCGGCATCGATGCTCTTTGCCACGCTATTGAATGCTATACGGGCAAAAAAGCAAATCCCTTCAGCGATATATTTGCAATGGAAGCAATGGGGCTTATTTTCAGCAATCTGGAAGCTGCCTGCATTCCGGCCGGCAGCTATGCGGCAAAAAGTGCAATGCTTACGGCCTCCTTTTATGCGGGGATTGCAATCGCAGCGGCAGGAACCACCGCAGTACACGCGCTTGCCTATCCGTTGGGGGGGAAATACCGTATAGCCCATGGTGTAAGCAATGCAATGCTGCTGGCGCCGGTTATGAAGTTTAATGAGGATGCTGTCCGTTCCCGCCTGGCAGCGATACATGACCGGCTTAACGGTGGGGAAGGAAGCCAGGAGGAAAAGTCCGTCCGGGTTATAGAGAGAATTACAAAATTGGTAAATGATCTTGGAATTCCCACAAGTCTCACTCAAATGGGGGTACCCGCGCAGGACCTTGAAATATTGGTTGAAAAGGCCATGGAGGTTAAACGGCTGCTGGATAACAATGCTAAGCGTCTTGAGGAAAAAGATGTTAGGGCCATCTATCAACAGATTCTTTGATAAGTATTTAAACTCAAACGGAAAAAACGATTACAGGATTCAAATCCCTGATTGCCGGATGTATCGGCAGCAGGATAAGAATATATTTAATCTTTTAAAGGAGGAAAAATCATGAAAAGATTAGTAGCACTTTTGCTGGCATTAGCCATGATTATTGCAATGTCGGCATGCGGAAATGACAATGCAGGTACGCAGTCTGCCGGGGCAAGCAGCGGACAGAGTACAACTGCGGCGCCGGATGCGGGGAAAGCCGGAGGAAAAACCATTGAACTATGGCAGGATAACATTGACAAAATCACTGTGGGAATTATGAATGATGCGGCAGCACAGTATGAAAAGGATACCGGGGTGAAAGTCAATTTTGTCTTTACAGAAGCGGCTCCTTACAAGACAAAATTAAAGACGGCGATGGGAAGCGGTCAGGCACCGGACATTTTCCTTTCCTGGGGCGGGGGCTGGTTGAGGCAATTTATAAATGAGGATCAGGTCTACGAGGTTACCGATAGTGTAAAAGACTGGAAGGATGGGATTGTTTCAGCAGCCTGGAACGATGCCACCTATGACGGGAAAATTTATGGCATGCCCTATAATTTAAATGGAACAGCGCTGTATTACAACAAGGCCATGTTTGACCGTCTTGGACTTACTGCGCCCAAGACCTGGGAAGACCTGGAGAAAGTTGCAGCTACGCTTAAAGAGAATAAAATCATTCCCTTTGCCCTGGGAAATATAAATAAATGGCCCGGCTGCATGTATTTCATTTATCTGTCCATGAGGTTTGGGGGACCGGAGTTATTTACAAACGCCGAACAAAATATTGGCGCTGCATTTCAAGATGAAAGCTATATAAAAGCCGGACAAATGATTCAAAAAATGGTAGATGACGGCTGGTTCCCTCAGGGAATGAACGGTATAAACTATGATACAGGCGGAGACCGTATGCTGTTTTATACTGAAAAGGCCGGTATGATGCTGCAAAATACAAATTTTGCACCCAAGGCTCAGGCTGAAGCAATAGATTTCTATGACAGCAAGCTTGCAATATCCACTTTCCCCACAATAGACAGCGGAAAGGGAAATGACGGTGTTCTTTGCGGATCCAATTACTATTCGGTTTCCAATAATTGTAAAAACAAGGATGAAGCCGTAGCCTTCATCAAATACTACCTTACCGATCCGGATATTGTGAACCGCAGGGCTAATGAGGGCGGCAATATGGTTACTTTATCAAGTGTAAAGTATGAAAAGGAAAAAACTCAGCTGAGCATGGATCAGCTTATCAAAGCTTCCTTTATGCAGAATTCTTACGATCAGGCCCTGGATACACAGCTTGGGGAGTTGCACAAGGATACGACCCAGGCCCTGTTCGGAAAGACAATGACGCCTGAGGAGGCTGCAAAACAAATGCAGGCCAAAGCGGATGAGATCATTCCGAAAAAGTAAAATATGTCTCCGGTGTGTAAAAGAGAAAGGTTGTGCCAGGTCAAAGCGACTTGGCACAGATTTTTCTTTCATATTTCTCAGGTTTGCGGCGTGCTGAATGGGAGGAGTTAATCCGTGAAAAATAATTTATCTGCAATAAAAATAAAAAAACCCCGGGGCAATAAAATGACCATATTTTTGTTCCTGCTGCCGGCGCTGGCTGTTTATGGCTTGTTCAATGTCTACAGCATAATCAGGACCTTTATCTACAGCACGATGAAATGGACGGGCTTAAGTCCTAAAATGGATTTTATAGGGCTGGACAACTATATACGCCTGGTCAAGGACTCAAATGTGTGGCATGCCCTCGGAAACAATATGATTCTGGTCGTTGTGTCCATTGTGGTGCAGCTTTCCTTCGGACTGATTCTGGCGCTCATAATAAACAGCAACATCCGTGGGACAAAATTTCTGCGCACCGTATATTTTATGCCGCTGCTTTTATCTACGGTGGCCACGGGAATTTTGTGGATGCTGATGTATGACCCGTATTTCGGACTGGTAAATCAACTGCTGGAGGCCATGGGTCTGGGAAATTTAAAGCAGGCATGGCTGGGACAGGAGAATATGGCGCTTAAGTCTGTTCTTTTTGTCATATGCTGGCAATACATTCCACAGTACATGATTTTAATCCGGGCAGGTCTGACAAATATTCCGGAAGAGGTTTATGAAGCTGCCTCAATTGACGGAGCAAATAAACTCCAGCAGTTCAGAAGAATTACGCTGCCGCTGCTGACGCCTACATTAAAAACTTCAGCAGTGCTTTCACTGGTAGGATCTTTGAAATATTTCGACCTGGTCTACGTCATGACCGGAGGCGGTCCAAACGGCGTCACGGAAGTAATTGCCACTTATATGTACAAAAAAGGTTTCGTGGAATCGGATATGGGTTACTCAAGTACGGTGGCTGTGTTTATGCTTATCATATCCTTGTTTCTGGTAACTGTATTCCAGTTTTCTACCAAAAGAAAGGAGTCAACATAATGCATAAAATTAAAGCAGCAGTTGGAAAGGTATTTTTATATCTGAGTGCCCTTTTCTTCTTAGTTATTTTTGGGTTTCCTTTTATTTTTGTGCTGTTTACTTCCTTAAAGGATGAAGCGGGATATATTCAGGATTTTTGGGGTCCTCCGAAGCACTTGTTTTTCGGAAATTTTCAAGCGGTGTTGCAGGCCGACTTTTTAACCTATTTTCTGAACAGCCTGCTGGTTTCCCTTACAACGGTTGCCGCAACTATTTTTATTG
Organism: Bacillota bacterium; assembly: GCA_023397905.1. Classification (GTDB taxonomy): domain Bacteria; phylum Bacillota; class Clostridia; order Acetivibrionales; family DSM-1351; genus Ruminiclostridium. The sequence goes on from JAEWSZ010000017.1 coordinate 41,348, forward strand.
GTTCGATGGCGGCTTATGCTCTTGCGACCATGAAATTTAAACTTAACGGCCCGGTACTGCTGTTATTTTTGATGGGTATGAT
>JAEWSZ010000208.1 GCA_023397905.1 Bacillota bacterium
GCGCACCATAACAAAACTAAACGACGGCATGGCAAACAGCGCTCTGAGAGTGATGGGCCTGGCGTACAGAAAACTGGAATCGGGCGTTTACAACCCCGGAAGCAGAAATATAGAAACGGATCTGGTATTTGTGGGTCTGATGGGGATGATCGACCCGCCCAGAAAGGAAGCGGTGGAAGCCGTACAGAAGTGCAAGCTGGCTGGCATCAAGCCGGTAATGATAACGGGAGACCATAAGCTGACCGCCACAGCCATTGCAAAGGAGCTGAACATATACAGCGATGGGGATAATGTATTGACCGGAGCCGAGCTGGACAAAATGAACGATTCACAGCTGGCAAAGGTGGCTGAGTCGGTTTCCGTATATGCCAGGGTGTCGCCCAAGCACAAGCTGATGATTGTCCGAGTGCTGAAGGAACTTGGGCACATTGTGGCCATGACGGGGGACGGAGTCAACGACGCCCCGGCCGTAAAGGAGGCCGACATAGGGGTTTCCATGGGGATCACCGGCACCGACGTCACAAAAGAGGCGTCCGCAATGGTGCTTCTGGACGACAATTTCGCCACCATAGTTGCGGCTGTGGAAGAGGGCCGCGTCATTTACAACAATATCAGAAAATTTATCAGATATATGCTGGCCTGCAACCTGGGCGAAGTGCTTACAATGTTCCTGGGAATGGTGATGTGGCTGCCCATCCCGCTGCTGCCTATACAGATACTGTGGGTGAATCTTGTCACGGATGGCCTTCCCGCCATTGCCCTGGGCCTTGACCCGCCGGAGAACGACATTATGATGAGGAAACCCCGCGGGGCGAAGGACAGTATTTTCTCCAACGGACTCTTGAAGCTCATCGTAGCACGAGGCGTATTCATAGGTCTCAGCACCCTGGGGGTATTCGCAAGCATCCTATATTTCGTGAATAACGTGGAACTGGCCCGCACGGGAGCATTTATGACATTGGTACTGACGCAGCTTATACATGTGTTTGAATGCAAATCCGAAACAAAAACAATTTTTGAAATACCGCTGTTCAATAACATACCGCTGGTAATGGCCGTACTATGCTCAGTGGTGATGATACTGGGAGTCGTATATGTTCCCGCATTGCAGGTGATTTTTGAAACGGTTCCCCTTGGGCTCAACGAATGGCTGCTGATAATGGGCTTTACACTGATGGGGCCCGTATTGTCAAGTTTGCTGGGCATCAACAGAAAAAAGTACAGGTGAGAAGGATGAGAGGGGATACCTTACAATACCGGTAAACTGTAAATACATAAAAATGCAAAAAACGTAAAAACAGGAATGGGTGCGATGAGCGTCCATTCCTGCATGTATTTTACACTAATGTATTGTATTTACTGCAGACTGTGCTGCAGAACAGGTTTACTTTTCAATAAGTATTTAATATAATTTAATATTGTACTCAATCTGTTATTCGTAACTACGCCATTACGGGTGATTTCACGCCGGTCAGGAGGCTTGAGAATGCAGGAACTAACAGTAATCGGTAAAACTGGAATTTTTCATAAAGTCAAGCAGAAATTTTTAAATCTTTCAATCAGTGCAAAAATCATAGCGTATTACCTTGTGCTTCTGGTAGTATCCATAGGCATCAGCGGAATACTTTATCAGAGGGTTAACACGACCATTGTTTTAGGTCCCTTAAGCGATGTTTCCTTTCAGCTTCTTCACACCGTCAGCGCCAGTACCAATTCGCTGATCCAAAATGTAGCCGACTTTTCAAAACTAATAGTTTCAAACGATGAAATACAGGATTCGTTGCAGAACACTCAGACAAGCTACAGCTTCAAATACCAGCATCAGCTGGACGTGGCCGTGGACAGGCTTATAAAGGGAAGCGCCTACGCATCGGCCATATACCTGTTTGACCTGCGGGGACACAGATACAACGGGGAAAAGGGGGCTTCCAGGACGCTTGCCATCAATAATATTGTGGAAGCCCCATGGTACAAGGAGGTCATGCAAAAGGAAGGCGGGTATATCCTTTCGTATAACGCAGGGGGTATATTTACCCCTGTCGGATCACAGGAAAACTTTATTTCTCTCATAAGGGTCATAAATGATCTGCATACTCAAAAACCCATAGGGATCCTTGTCATGAACATTCCGGAGAGCGTGCTGGAAAAATTCTGCTATGACCTTGCAAATAATCCAAATGCGGAAATTTTTCTCATGGACAATCAGGACAATACCATAATAAATTCTGACAACCGGACGGATTTCGATATTGAAAAATTTGTAAAGGACAACGGCAACACCTACAAAAAATATACCATATGGCAATCCCACCAGACCGAATATATGGTTTCCTATTTAAAGAATGAAGAAACAGGCTGGAGAGTAGCCAGCATCATACCCTTCAGGGAGCTTTCAAAGGACATGGGCCTTCTGGGTATTGTCTCCTTTATATTGATTGCCGTAAACAGTCTGCTGCTGTTTTTCGGCTCCATACTGATTTCAAGGACCATCACCGTGCCCCTGAAGAAATTTTGCGAGGCCATGAAGGGAATTGAAAAGGGAGAATTTAAGAAAGTCAATATAAAAGCAGGCAAGGATGAGATAGGAAAGCTAAAGGATGGCTACAATACAATGGTGGAAGAAATTCAGAAGCTTATATACAGGATCGTGGAAGAGCAGAAAATGAAGAGGAAAACAGAGCTGGATGTGCTGCAGGCTCAGATAAAGCCGCACTTTTTATACAATACCTTTGACGCCATCAGCTCTCTTGCGCTGTCGGGAAAAAGCCAGGATGTCTACAATATAATGAAGTCTCTGGGCAATTATTACAGGACCAGCCTCAGCAAGGGCAGAGAGCTCATCACCATAGGGGAGGAAATTGAAGTTGTCAAAAACTATCTCCGGATACAGAAATACAGATATGATGAAATGTTTTCGGTGGAATATGATATCGATGAAAAAGTCAATGGGTACAAAATCCTGAAGCTGGTTTTACAGCCCTTTGTGGAAAATGCTTTGTACCATGGCATCAGGCCAATGCAAAAAAGCGGGACAATATTTGTAAGCGCCAGATATCTTGACGGATATGTGGAATTGTCCATTGCCGATAACGGGGTGGGAATGAGCGCGGAGGACGTGGAAAGGCTCACGTCCGGAAAGACGTCCAGGGATGACCGCAGCAGCTTTGGCATCTGGGGTACAATTGAGCGCCTGAAAATTTTATATGGTGAGGATGACATTGTTTCCATTTCGAGCCAGCCGGGTATAGGAACTAAAGTGACAATATGGAAACCTGCAAAACATGAACTTGACAATCAGAGCAGCGTAGAAGGGGTGAGTTGAGATGGCGGATGAAATGTTGAAGATAATGTTTGTTGAGGATGAGAAGCTTGTGCTGGATCTTCTCAAAGCATGCGTGAACTGGAGGGAAATCGGGTTTGAAATCGTGGGTGAGAGTTCCAGCGCCGTGGCCGCTCTTGAAATGATCGACACGCTACAGCCCGATGTAATATTCACGGATATATGCATGCCTGTCATGGATGGGCTGGAATTCAGCAAAATAGTCAGTGAAAGGCATCCAAATATAAAAATTATTGTTTTAACGGGGCATGAAGAATTTGAATTTGCCAAGAAGGGAATCAAAGTGGGAATATCCGATTTCCTGCTGAAACCCATAAATGATGACGAGATAACCAGGGCTGCCGTTACTTTGAGGGAAAAGATACTCAAGGAAAAAACCTTTTCTCTCGGATATGAGAAGCTGAAAAAACAACTGGAACAAAACCTTCCATTTCTGAGGGAAAAATTGTTCAACGAGCTCATACAGGGAGGCTTTGATCCGCTTTTGATAAGCGAGAGGCTTGCCTATTTCGGCATAAAGATCAATGAAGCGGGATACAGGGCTGCGGTTATCGAGGTGGAGGACATACTCCAGGAGGAGTTTAAGGACCAGGAGCACAAGCTCATAAATAAAATGCGGTGTCTTGACTACGTGCAGCGTTTTTTTGAAGAGGACACATATGTAAATGTGTTTTATGACAACAGCCAGAGAGTTGTCATCCTGTGCAACGAGGATTCCATAGATCTGGGAGAATGCTGCGAAAATATAAAATCAATGCTTATAAACAGATTGAAATGCTTTGTGAATATCGGAATAGGCGACAGGCGCAATTCCATTGAAAAAATATATCTTTCATACAGGGAAGCCTGCGACGCCATCAGTTATAAATTCGTAGTAGGAAAAAACCAGATAGTGAGCTTTTCGGACATATGGAACGTTTCGGGCGAAAAGACAGGTCTGGACAATGAGAGGCTGGAGCGTTTCGGATTCTACATGAAATCCGGCCTCAGTGAAAAGGCTATGGAAATTATAGACAGTGCCTTAAGCGAACCGGAAGCCCGGATAACCTCATTGGAGCAGGCACGGGTAATAGCCTGCAATCTTCTCTCGGTTATATTGAATATAATGATTGAATCGGGTATCGGTCAGAAGGACGTTTTTAAAGATAATTCCCAGCCCTTTGAGAATATATTTAAAATCGACACGCTGCCCGATATAAAAGAATTCCTTAAAAATGTCATTTCCATAGTGACCCAGTCCATAAACTCGCTGCAGGGCAAAAAAGCCAGAAAAATCCTGCAGGATGTAAAGGAACATATAGATAGCAATTATACGGATGCAAATCTTTCACTGTCCGAGGTATCTAAAAAATTTTATTTGAATTTGAGCTATTTGAGCCGGATATTTAAAGAAGAAACAGGGCAAACTTTTGTTGAGTATCTTATGAAACTCAGAATGGAAAAAGCAATCAAATTGCTGGGAGAGACCGACCTGATGGTTTACCAGATCGCTGAAAAAGTGGGCATAAACGATTCCCACTATTTCAGCATTTGCTTTAAAAAATATACGGGAGTATCTGCAAACGACTATAGAAAAGCAAAATAGAGTAATAATTTTACCGGACAGAAAAAAATTTATACTTTTCAGCAAAACCAATGAATTTATATTATGACCGACTTGTTTTAATATTTAGTTGCAGGTAAAAATACAAATCGCTTAAGGAGGAAATGTAATGAAGAGATTGGCATTAAAAGTTATGAGCGCTGCGCTTGCAGCAGCTATGGTAACCGGTCTCGCAGCATGTGGAAATAATTCCGAGTCACAGCCCGGTACATCTACCGGCAGTACTTCACAGCAAACAGGGCAGCCATCGGAAGTAAAGAACTCCACAGTCAGAGTATGGACTCTTTGGACTGATCCTACAAAGGATTCCAATGCTGCATATTTCTATAAGGTGTTAGAATCCGCAAAGACAGATTTGCCAAACATCAAGATCGAACATGATGCAACTGAAAATGAATCTTACAAGACGAAGCTGAAAACTGCTATAGCAGCAAATGAGGCACCTGATGTATTCTACAGCTGGGGCGCAGGTTTCACAAAACCATTTGTAGACGCAGGCAAGGTTCTCCCGCTGGATGATTATCTCACATCATCGGGATCAGCCGATAAACTTCTTCCGGGTGCAGCAGATTATTTTAAATTTGACGGAAAGACATATGGTATTCCTTATTCACAGTGGGTTGCCGTATTGTTCTGCAACAAAGATTTATTTGAACAGAATGGGTTAAAAGTACCTACAACCTTTGATGAACTGCTCACAGCAGTTAAAGGTTTCAGGGCTAAGAATATCACTCCTATAACAGTCGGCGGTAAGGACAGATGGCCGGCAATGTTCTTCCAGAATGTACTTGCACTCCGTATGGGCGGTGCTCAGCTGTGTAACGACGCATTGAGCGGTGCGGCATCCTTTGATCAGCCAGCATTTGTCCAATCGGCTGAAAAGTTAAAAGAGCTAGTTGATGCAAAGGCATTCAGCGACGGAGCTCTGGGATTGACCAACGATGAAGCGGCAGTTCCGTTTACGGAAGGTCAGATCCCTATGTACTACATGGGTAACTGGTTCGTAGGAAATATAGAGGGCAAGGACAGCAAGGTAGCAGGTAAGGTTCAGGCTGTGGCTTTCCCGACTGTTGCAGATGGCAAAGGCACTGCTGATGACTTCTTCGGAGGATCAATCGAAGGTTTCTGCGTAAGCGCAAAAGCTGCCGACCAGGATGCTTCCACCAAGACCGCAGGCTATCTGTCTCAGACAATGGCAAAACTTACGGCTCAGGACGGCGGACTTCCTACATGGAAGGTTGAAGGCGTAGATGAGTCAAAGATCAATCCTCTGGCAAAGCAGGTTAAGGATATGACCGCAAATGCAAAAGCATACATGGTTGCTTGGGATACCTTCTTCGAAGGCGCTGCTGCTGAAACTCACAAGAACCTTGTTGCAGAAATATTTGCAGACAAGAGAACACCTGCGGATTTTGCAAAGGAAATGCAGAAGCTCAACGATAACAAATAATTATTAAATCAATAGTATTATCATAGGTTGGGGAGTTTTCCAGGGTGTCTGCTCGGAAAGTCATGTTAGTTCGCTTTTTCTGAGCGGGCGCCCTGGTACTCTGTAAACCCGATTTCCTATATTGCGGCCGGTTGAATTTTCTTATAACTGCCATGGCGTCAGTTATAGTAATCAGTTTTATTATGTCCTTCGTTATTCTGCATAAAATTTATCCTGCCCGATATAAACAGGGTTCACAGCACACTGCCGTTTGATAATTATGAGGTGGAAAATGGATAGAGTACTAAGCAACAAAAAGGCTATATGCTTTTTTATTCTGCCTGCATTCATTATATTTGTAGCAATCATTATTTTTCCCATAATCATGTCCGGGTATTACAGTACTCTGAATTGGGACGGAATAGGGAAAAGCACATTCGCAGGAATCGAGAATTACACAAGATTATTTACCAGCAGTGAAGACGGCTTTGTCGAGTCAATAAAAAATTCTGTCATACTGGCATTTTTATCAGTATTTGTTCAATTGCCCATAGCGTTGATATTGGCTCTGGTACTCTCCAACGGAGTAAAAGGAGAAAACTTTTACAGATCTGTTTATTTTATTCCTGTAATAGTGTCAACGGTGGTAATAGGCCAGCTGTGGATGAAGATTTACCACCCAAGCTACGGGTTGTTAAATACATTTTTAAGAAACGTGGGCCTGGACTCTCTTACCAGGGAATGGCTCGGAAGTACCGATACTGCACTGGGAGCCGTGTTCGTCCCGGTTGTGTGGCAATATATCGGATATCATATGCTTTTAATGTATGCGGCCATAAAATCAATTTCTACTGATATCATAGAAGCTGCAAAAATAGATGGGGCCAATGCGGTACAGACGGCATTTAAAATAACCATACCACTTATACTTCCTATATTGGAGGTCTGTGTAACATTTGCGGTGATAGGTTCCTTAAAGACCTTTGACCTTATTTACGTCCTCACGGGAGGCGGTCCCATACATGCGACCGAGGTGCCGAGTACGCTTATGTTCAATACAATATTCCATAAATATATGTATGGCTACGGAAGCGCCATGGCCATATTTATAATAGCGGAATGTCTGGTGCTTACTGTAGTGATACAGAGGCTGTTCAGGCTTAATAAGGCGTAGAAAATATTGATAATGCAAATGAGGGACTAATATGGGAACAAATAAAAAAAGAAAATTAAAGATTACTCCGGGCGGTATTCTTTTACAGATAATATTGATAATAATTGCTTTCATACAGTTGTATCCGTTTATCTGGCTGCTGCTGTTCTCCTTCAAGAGCAACGGTGAAATATTCGGCTCAAATGTAGTAGGGTTTCCGCACAAGCTGCTGTGGGAAAACTACCAGTCGGCCATTACAAGCGGAAAAGTGGGTATATACTTTTTAAACAGTTTGCTGGTAACCGCCGTCACCATAATCATTTCATCGGTAGTTTCGGCAATGGCTTCCTATGCCATAACCAGAATGAAGTGGAAGCTGAGCGGGGTCACCCTCGTGCTGTTCCTGATGGGTCTTATGATTCCCATACACGCAGCGCTGCTGCCGCTCTTCCTGTTCTTTTCGAGAATAAAGCAGTTGAACTCCTACTGGAGTCTTATACTGCCGTACACAGGTTTTGCAATTCCCATGGCCATATATATTTTTTCGGGGTTCATGCGGGATATACCAAAGGAGATGGAGGAGTCGGCGCTGCTGGACGGCTGCAGCATTTACAACAGCTTCTTCCGTATCATCCTTCCGCTGGTGAAGCCGGCTATGGCCACAGTGGCCATATTCACATTTCTGTCTGCATGGAATGAGCTGATGTTTGCGGTAACCTTTATAAGCAAATGGCAGTTCAGAACTCTGACGGTGGGTATCCAGCAGATGGTAGGACAGTACACCACAAGCTGGGGTCCCATTGGTGCCGGGCTTGTAATAGCCACCATACCGACTCTTGTAATATACTGCCTGCTCAGCAGTCAGGTGCAGAAGAGCCTTATTTCAGGAGCGGTAAAGGGATAATAAAATAATACTGGACATATTACCAAAGTCAATTACTATCGGTTTTCAGCCGATAGTAATTGACTTATAAGGCCTGGGCGCAGCTCATGGCCTTAATTTTTGTCCGGACATTTTCAGTGAGCCATTTAGCCCTGATCTGTTTATATGCCTTTAAATTCATACAGAAACCATCAAATGTATTCTATAATTTGTACATTAAATAGCGGTATTCTCAAACGGAGTGATATTCCAAGAAAATTGTCGCGAATAAACAAAAACAAATTCATTATGAGAATTGCAAGATCGTATTGAAAACTTGCAAAAATAATGGTAAAATTATTTTGTTTTAAAACAAAGACGCTACTATTTGACAAAGTAAAGCGTATTAAAATTCATTTCTATTACATTACAGCGATAGATGAAAAATTGATTAGATTGAAAAAGGGGGATTTATTGTTATGGGTAAAAAACGGATATTAACTCTCGCCGTGGCGGTTGTTTTTGTGTTGACAACATTGACAGCCTGCGGAAACAGTTCTTCAGCCGGAGGAAGAGCAAAGAACACAATAATTTATGCACAGGGTGCGGAGCCGAGAGGACTTGACCCTGCACTTGTGGATGACGGCGAGTCTGCCAAGATCATGGTAAATATCTATGAAGGTCTTTTAAAGTACAACAAGGATTCCACGGAAGTGGAGCCATCCCTTGCCGAAAGCTGGAAGGAAAGCGAAGATGGACTTTCCTACACTTTCCAGTTGAGGAAGGGTGTAAAATTTCAGGATGGCACGGATTTCAATGCGGAAGCGGTAAAATTCAATATCGACCGCCAGTTGCCTCCCAAAGTTACTGAAGATATGTCATATGCAGGTTTTGTATTTAGCTCTGTAAAAGATGTTGAAGTCGTAGATGAGTATACGGTAAAAATAAACCTGACAACTCCAAGTACGCCTTTCCTCAACAATCTTGCCATGTGCCTGGGTGCACCTATAGTCAGCCCCAAAGCACTACAGGATAACAATAACAATGTAAACGAACATCCTGTGGGAACAGGTCCTTATACCTTCGTAAGCTGGACCAAGGGCCAGAACGTAGTTCTCAAACGCAATGATGATTACTGGGGAGACAAGGCTAAAACCCAAAATGCTATATTTAAATTTATAACTGACAATTCTGCAAGAGTAGTTGCACTCAACAATGGAGAAGCAGATATTATCGATGGTATCGATGCAACTGTAGTCAAGCAGATTGAAGATTCGGGCAACAAGATTTACAAGGCTCCGGGTATGAACATTAACTATATGGCTTACAATACTACCAGGGCTCCTTTCAAAGATGCAAAGGTTCGTTCGGCCATATCTCAGGCAATCAATGTGCCTGAACTGGTAAACAGTTTGTACCAGGGTTATGCAGAACCTGCAACTTCCGTTCTTCCGTCATTTATACCGGGTTTCGATTCCAGTATCGTCCAGGCCAGTTTTAACCAGGAAGCAGCTAAGAGCGCGCTTGCCCAGGCCGGCGTAACTCAATTACATATCATCACCTACTCCAACCCAAGACCGTATAATACGGCAAATGGCCAGGCTCTTGCAGAAGCAATACAGGGTTATCTCAAAAATGTAGGCGTAACTGCCACTATTGACTCTTTTGACTGGACCACATACAAGGACAAAATCAAGGCCGGAGATTATGATATTTGCTTCTATGGCTGGATAGGCGATAACGGCGACCCTGATAATTTTATGAACCTGATGGCGGACAAAGATCCGACTATGAATGTTTCCCGCTACGACAACCAGGCATATAAGGACTTGATCGCCAAAGGTTTGATTACTCCAAACGGTGACGAACGTAACAAGATCTATACTGACCTTGAGAAAATGGCGGCTTCAGAGGCAGTATGGCTTCCGATTTCTCATGCCACTACTCTGGTCGGCTACAGAAGCAATGTAAAAGACTTTGTTTATCACATGACCGGGGTTGTATTCCTTGATGATGCTACAAAGGATTAATAAGTTATTAATAATTAACTGTTTTCAGGGGCCTGTAGGGCTCAAACTTCCATGATATAAATGGTGAATACTGCCAGAAGCTGTGAATTACAGCTTCTGGCAGATATTGTTTTCAGAAAGTCTGTAATTTGGTTCAAAAACGGAAATTTCCAGAAAGATAAAGATATTGAACAACGGTATAATAAATCGAAAGGTTGTTAACAATGTTAAAATATATTGTCAAACGCATACTGATGCTGATTCCGGTTTTAATAGGTGTCTCAATCATAGTGTTTCTGATTATGCGGGTATTTTCTCCCGATCCGGCTCCAATTGTCCTAGGACAGCATGCTACAGTGGAGACTGTAGAAAGATGGCGTGAAGCTAATGGTTTGAATTCTCCTATTTATATTCAATATTTTAATTTTATCAAAGGCGCGGTTACCGGAGATCTCGGAACCTCATACTATACCAAAACGCCGGTTGTAAAGGAGATTTTTTCCCGTTTCCCGGCCACTATAGAACTTGCGATTGCCGCTATTATTTTTGCATCCATACTCGGTATACTCATCGGTACCATTTCTGCAGTAAAAAAGAATTCTATTTTTGACCATTCAGGTATGATACTTGCACTGATAGGAGTTTCAATGCCTATTTTCTGGCTGGGGATTCTGCTGATAATTCTTTTCTCCGGCATTTTTCATATATTGCCTTCGGGAAGCAGAATAGATCCTCTCTTGCAGCCATACGGAGGTACGGGCTTTTATCTAATAGACACGCTGGCTTCAGGTGACATGGAAGCTTTTCTGGATGCATTAAAGCATCTGGTACTTCCCGCACTTGCCCTGGGGATGTATTCTATGGCTATTATTACAAGGATGACCCGTTCCAGCATGCTGGAGACAATGAATCAGGATTATATACGTACTGCAAAAGCTAAGGGTATAAGAGAAAGCAAAGTAATTTTTAATCACGGACTGCGAAATGCAATGATACCGGTCACAACAGTTATCGGTTTGCAGCTGGGCTCGCTTTTGGGGGGCGCGGTACTCACGGAGACAGTGTTCTCATGGCCCGGTATAGGGCATTACACGGTCGAATGTATTCTGAAATCGGATTTTCCTGTGGTTCAGGGCATCGTATTGCTCATAGCATGTATTTTTGTACTGATTAACCTCGTAGTGGATGTCATTTATGCATTTCTTGATCCACGGATTAAATATTCCAGTAAGGAGGCCTGACCGTCTATGATACTTAAAAAAACAAAAACAATTAAAAGCGATGCTTCTTTGCGGGAGGCAATCCCTGTTGAAAAACCTGAGTCACAGTTAAGGGAAATGTGGGAGGCGCTGCGGGAAAATACGGCGGCCGTAGTTGGTCTGGTTATTATAATCCTGCTGATCCTGATTGCTATTCTGGGGCCGTTAATAATGCCATATGATCCAAATCTCCAGGACATGACAAAAAGTTTTATGAAACCTGATGCACAGCACTGGTTTGGCACCGATCAGCTGGGACGTGACATTTTCAGCAGAATCATATCCGGTGCAAGGATATCCCTGACAGTAGGATTAAGTGCGGTGGCTATCTCCTTGACCGTAGGCGTTCTGCTGGGCTCAATTTCAGGCTATTTCGGAGGCAAGGCCGACATAATTATCATGCGTTTTATGGATATGATGCTTGCAATACCATCAATTCTGCTGGCCATAGCATTTATGGCGGCTTTGGGGAAGGGCATAGACAAGGCGGTCATTGCCATAGGCTTGGTATCTATTCCGGAGTATGCTCGAATAGTCCGGGGGAGTATTCTCTCGGTCAAGGAAAACGATTATGTCCAGGCGGCCCGTGTGATAGGCAATAAAAATAGCAGGATCATATTTAAACACATTTTGCCGAATGTGCTTTCTTCCATAGTGGTCAGGGCTACTCTTGGAATCTCAACTGCAGTGCTGGACACTGCCGCATTGGGATTCCTGGGGCTGGGTGTGCCGCCGCCCTGGGCGGAATGGGGCGATATGCTAGGGCGTGCGAGGGGCTTTATATTTACTGCTCCGTACACACTTATATTCCCAGGTATTGCAATCACTGTTACGGTACTGGCATTCAATCTTCTGGGCGACGGTCTGCGGGATGCTATTGACCCCAAGTCCAGAAAGAATTAAGAGGTGCGGATAAATGTTACTTGAAGTTAAAGATTTAAAAACAGAATTTAAATTGAAAAAAGGAACAGTTAATGCTGTTAATGATATAAGTTTTTCCGTTGATAAAGGAAAAATACTTGCAATAGTCGGGGAGTCCGGTTCCGGAAAAAGCGTTACTTCGCTCTCGGTAATGGGATTGCTGCAGGAGCCCGGGCGTGTGTCCCATGGGGAAATCCTGTTCAAAGGCAAGGACCTGCTGAAAATGAGCAAAGCAGAAATGCGTTCCGTTAGGGGTGACCAGATATCAATGATATTCCAGGAGCCTATGACTTCCCTGAATCCCGTGTACCGTATAAAGGACCAGATTATGGAAAGCATTATGACCCACATGAAGGTTTCAAAAAAGGAAGCTTTGAAACGTGCGGTTGAAATGCTGGAGATAGTGGGAATCCCTTCTGCCGATAAGAGAGCCAATGACTATCCGCACCAGATGAGCGGCGGAATGAGGCAGAGGGTTATGATCGCCATGGCCCTGATTGGAAACCCTGAACTCCTTATAGCCGACGAACCAACCACAGCGCTGGATGTTACCATACAGGCGCAGATACTGGATCTCCTGTATCATATGAGGGAAAAATTCAATATGGCCATACTTTTAATTACCCATGATCTGGGGGTGGTTGCAGAAGCGGCGGATCATGTTATTGTAATGTACTGCGGCAAAATTGTGGAGGAGGCGGATGTCCACGATCTTTTTGCAAACCCACTGCATCCGTATACGCTGGGCTTGCTTCGCTCAATTCCCAAACTGGAAGATGAAAGTGAAGAACCGCTCTATATGATAAAAGGCATGGTCCCAAATCCTTTAAATATGCCGGCCGGCTGCTCTTTCTCGGACAGGTGTGACAGGTGTATGGACCGCTGTCGCAAAGAAATTCCTCAATTGGTGGAAAAGGATGGCCACAAGGTGCGCTGTTTCCTTTATGATACGGTTAAAGAGGAGGTTCAGGCATGAGTGAAGCTTTAGTTGAAATAAAAAATCTGAAAAAATATTTTACCCTGGAGCATGATTTCTTTGGCCGCCCAACCTCGGTTTTAAAAGCAACGGACGATGTCTCGTTCAGCATAAACAAGGGCGAGACCATGGGCCTGGTGGGCGAATCCGGATGTGGTAAGACAACCATAGGAAAGATGTTGGTAAATTTATATTCTCCCACAAGCGGGCAGATCATTTTTGAGGACGCCGACCTGACAAGTCTGCCGGAGGCAAAGCGAAGAGCATACAGCAAGGATATACAACTTATATTCCAGGATCCGTATTCTTCACTGAACCCGAGAATGACGGTTGGAGATATAATTGCCGAGCCCATTAAGATAAATAACCTGCTTCCAAAGGAAAAAATTGAGGAAAGGGTTACATACCTTTTAAATTGCGTGGGATTGGCAAACCACCAGCGCAATCGCTATCCTCACGAGTTTTCAGGCGGCCAGCGCCAGCGTGTGGGAATTGCGCGGGCACTGGCTGTTCAGCCAAAACTTATTGTCTGTGACGAACCGGTTTCAGCACTGGATGTGTCAATACAGGCACAGGTGCTGAACCTGCTCAACGAGTTGAAGGATGAGTTTGGGCTCACCTACCTGTTTATTGCACACGGATTAAACGTAGTCAAGCACATCAGTGACCGCGTGGGTGTGATGTATTTGGGAAAGCTAGTGGAAATGGCCCCGAAAAAGGAATTGTATTCAAATCCTCTGCATCCATATACACAGGCTCTGCTGTCGGCTATTCCAAATGTGGACCCTACAAGGAAGAAGAACCGCATAATACTCAACGGAGATGTTCCAAGTCCTATAAATCTTCCGAAGGGCTGTCGTTTCTGTTCTCGCTGCTTTAAAAAGTTTGACGGCTGTGAAATGGAGGAACCCGGTCTGAAGGAAGTAACGCCGGGACATTTTGTGGCTTGCGGCCTCTATTGAGAGGGCCCCTTGAAAACATCGTGAAAAAACTATATAATCATCAGTGGAAATTACTTCCGCCGGGCGCATTTGAATGGCCGGATACAAAATGTTACATTTCGTTCATAGTTTATTAAAAATAATTATGGATAATAATAAAGTGTAGCATAACTTTTTAGTTATGCTACACTTATGAATAACCGGATGAAAATTTGGAAATTATTCTGTTATTCAGGTGTATTCAAAAAATGCACGGTAAATATAGGGGGGAAAAGAATGATTGAGATTCAAAATTTGACCAAAAGCTATGGTCAGATAAAGGCTGTAGACGATATAAGTTTTACAGTTGAAAAAGGCGAAGTACTTGGTTTCCTCGGCCCGAACGGCGCGGGTAAATCAACTACAATGAATATCATCACAGGTTTCATTCCTTCTACCGAGGGTACGGTAAAGGTCAACGGGTATGATATCATGGAAAGTCCTGCTGAAGTAAAAAAGAGAATAGGTTATTTGCCTGAACTTCCGCCGCTGTATATGGATATGACGGTAACAGAGTATCTTAATTTCGTTGCAGACCTGAAAAATGTCAGCAGCAAACAGAAAAAGAGCCAGATGACGGATATTATGGAGTTGGTAAAATTAACCGATGTAAGAGGAAGGCTGGTAAAGAATCTTTCAAAAGGTTACAAGCAGAGAGTCGGCCTGGCTCAATCACTTCTGGGCAATCCCGAGGTCCTGATCCTCGACGAACCCACCGTGGGTCTTGACCCGAAACAAATAATTGAGATCCGTAAACTTATAAAGGCTTTGGGAAAGCAGCACACTATAATACTGAGCTCCCACATACTGCCTGAAGTAAGCGCCGTGTGCGAAAGAGTGGTAATTATAAACAAAGGTAAGATTGCCGCTATCGATACGCCGGACAACCTGTCAAAGGGCATGAATACAGTAAGCAAGCTTTCAGCCACTATTGCCGGGCCCAAAAGCTCCATCGTCAGCGCCATAGAAGAAATTTACGGTATCAAATATGTGGAACCGCATATTGAAAAAGAAAAAGACGTAATGGAATATATTATTGAATCCGACAAGGAAATTGACATCAGACGTCCTCTGTTTTTTGCAATGGCAAAAGCGGGATATCCTATACTTGAACTCAAGTCTCTTGATCTTTCGCTAGAAGATATATTCTTGCAGTTGACCATGCAGGAAAAGGAGGTTATATAGTCATGTATTCAGTTTTTAAGAAAGAATTCAAGTCATATTTTACTTCACCGACGGCCTATGTAATGATAGGTTTGTTTATATTGATTTCTTCAATTATCTTTTATGTAAATCTCGTGTCGCAAACGGCGGAATATAACTTCAATCTAAATTATATGTCGCTTATACTGATACTTATAGTTCCGATCCTCACAATGAAAATACTTGCAGATGAGAGAAAGAGCGGTACGGAAGTGCTGCTGATAACATCTCCCACAAGCCTTACAAGCATTGTTGTAGGTAAATACCTGGCCGCTTTCGCGGTATTTCTGGTTATGACCGCCATTACATTCATATATCCGATAATCCTTGCCGCATACGGAGAGCCCTCCGCCGCGGAAATAATCGGAGGATATGTGGGCTTTATACTGGTGGGTGCTTCGTTTATAGCCTTCGGCCTCTTTGCCTCTTCTCTGACAGAGAGCCAGATAATATCAGCCATAGTAAGCGTAGTCTGCCTGCTGATAATGTGGCTGCTGCAAGGTATAGCTCCGGCACTTGGCGGTGTGTGGTCAGGTATTCTGAACTGGTTTTCACTGTACTCAAGAACCGAAGATTTTTTTGCGGGCATACTTTCGCTGGGACCTGTGGTCTATTACCTGAGTTTCTCGGCGGTATTTGTATTCCTGGCAATTAGAGTAATAGAAAAAAGACGCTGGAGTAAGGGGTGATAAAAGTGGGGATTAAATTTGTGAATAAAAGATCGCTTAAATACGGTTCCAATTCAATCATCCTTATTGTTGCTGTTATAGCTATAGCGGTGGTTGTAAACCTGCTTGTAGGCATGGGTGATATAAAGTGGGACCTGACATCGGATAAATTGTACAGCCTCAGTGATGAGAGCAAGACAATAATAAAGGATATAAAGAAGGACGTAACCATCTACGGACTGTTTGATAACGGAACAATACCCAGCGGAGACGAATACAAGGACCTGATAAATATTCTGGACCAATATGAGAAGCTGGGCATAAAGGTTACCTACGTGGATCCTGATAAGAACCCCGGTCTCATCACAGAGCTGGCCGGAAAGGACAACACCATAGGCCTTGCAAAGTATGATTTTGCAGTCAAAAGCGGTAACAAGGTCAAGAAGCTCAGCGCTTCGGATCTTTATGGCCAGAGCTCCCAGTACGGCAGAATGTACAGTGCGGAGCCGCTGATCACGGGAGCCATTAAGTTTGTTACCTCAGATGTAACTCCGAGGGCTTATTTTGTGGAGGGCCATGAAGAAGCCTCTCTGGCTGACAGCCTGACGCAGCTGAAGGGTGCGTTTGAAAACAACAATATGGAAGTCCAGCCGCTTTCCCTGGTTTCGGAGGCAAAGATTCCGGACGACTGCAAGCTGCTGGTATTTGCTTCCCCTAAGAAAGACCTGTCGGAAGACGAAAAAATAAAAATAAACGCATATCTCAAAAATAACGGAAGGGCAATATTCCTTTTTGATCCCGTTGAGGGAGGCGGGGAGTTTGCAAACTTCCAGGAGGTTCTGGATGCCTTCAACGTAGGTATAAACTACGATAAGATAAAGGAAAACGACGAAAACAGGCATTTGCCCAGCGACGAATACGCATTGATCGAATCGCTGGAAAACAATGATGTGAATTCCGCTTTCAACAGCAGCCAGTATCCGGTATTCATGCCTGGCTCCAGAAGCCTGTCCATCCTGAAGAATGCCAAGGAATGGCTGACCACCACTTCACTTATTAAAACCAGTGACAAGGCGGTTTCTTCAGGGACAATAGACAAGAATGCCACTGCCCAGGGGCCCTTTGACCTGGCCATTGCTTCGGAAATACAGGGCGGCAGCAAGGTGCTGGTATTTGGCAACGGAACTTTCCTGACAGACGCCGCATTGTCAAGCCAGTATGCAACATATTTTTCCTATGGAGCAAACTATTTCCTGCGTACTGTAGTTAACTGGATGCAGGATAAGGAAGACCAGACCACTATTTCGGCCAAGCTGGTAACTCCTAAGGCATTGGCTGCCACAGCAAGCCAGACAAAAGTAATTTCCGTCATTTTGATCGGAGTTGTTCCAATAATCATTATGGCCTGCGGTTTTGTTGTATGGAACAGAAGGAGGCACTTGTAGGATGAAGCTATTTAGAAACGCTATTATTCTTGTTGTCGTCCTGGGACTTATGATAGGAGCCTACTTTTTTATCAGCAGCAGAAAAGCCGGCGGTACGGATGCGGCGGACCCGGGCACAAGCACTGGAGAAACGTCAAAAGTGATGGATTTGGATTCTACAAAGATAAGCTCCATAGAATTCAACAATGAAAAGGGTTCCTTTACATTGACGAAAAAGGATAATGCATGGACAATGGAACCGGCCATGGAGTTCCCGCTGGACAGCGCCCAGGCTGATTCTGCTGCAGCCAGCGTATCCTCCGTCACAGCAGACAAGGTAATAGAAGAGGCTGCGAAGGATTTAAGCATATACGGCCTTGACAAGCCTTCTTCTTCCGTAAAGGTAACTTTGACCGACGGTACAAGCAAGGAGATCGAGCTGGGTTCTTCAAGTCCCACAAATGAGGGCGTATACGTGAAGAACAAGGGCGAATCCAAGGTTTACCTCATCGGTTCGTATACCAGCGACCAGTTGAAATTGAACCGGAGCTATTTTGCAAAGAAGGATATTTTGCCTGTTGAGGGCAAGACGCTTAAAACGCTGGCATATGAGAAAAACGGACAGATGCAGTTTGCCATTTCAGTTGCTTCTGAAACAGAAATGAAAATCACGGCACCCATAAAGGAAGAAGCCGAAGTTTCAAAGATATCTCCCATGATGGATGCGGTTGTCCAGCTGGCGGTAAAGGATATTGTTGATGAAAATCCTTCGGATCTTTCGCAGTATGGCCTTGATAAACCTGCTTTCAGTGTTGAATACGGAGACGGCAAGACAACCAAAAAGATTTTATTCGGCAAGGAAGTTGAAAAGGGTTCGGTTACCTATGCGAAATACCCTGATGGAAAGAGCGTATTTACCGTTGATGTATCCCCGCTGACTTTCCTTGACATAAAGTTCAGTGATATATTGAACACATTTATTTATCTGCCGAATATCAATGATGTCAACAAGATTGACCTCACCATCGACGGAAAAACAATTGTATCGGATATTACCACAAACAAGGACGATTCCTCCAAGGATACCTTCAAGGTGGATGGCAAGGACGCCAACATGGAAAATGAAAAGGGCGATTCGCTGTTCAGGGCTTTTTACCAGGCTATGATCGGTATCACACTGGATAAGTACGAGCCGGATGCAAAGCCTTCGGGAACATCACCGGAAGTGACCATAAAATACTATATGAAGCCGGATTCCAAGCCCGTCACCATAGAGTTTATATCAAAGGACAGCAACTACTACTATGCTATGAAAGACGGAGTCTACACAAACAGGGTTGTTTTAAAGAACAGGCTGGATGCGGCAGACGGGATCAGGGCCACCTATAAGGCTCTGAAAGAAGCCCAGGACAAAGCCGGAAGCAAATAGTCAAATAATATGTAATGAGGCAGGCAGCTCCCTCATAGAATATACAAGGTTTGTTTACCTGATATTCTGTGTGGGGAGTTGCTTTTTTTGATAAAGGGAGAATTCAGAAGTATACTCAAGGTTGCATTTTTGTACATGACTACGATTATAGGAGCGGGTTTTGCATCCGGTCAGGAAATAATACAATTTTTTTCAATGTATTACGCCGGAGGCTTTCTTGGGATCATACTGGCGGGAATCCTGTTTTCGGCAGTGGGGTATATCGTTTTAAATAAAATTTACACCGAGAGAATCAACAGCTATGATGAGTTTCTGTTTCCCATGACGGGGTATTTTCTGGGAAGAGTGATGGAATTCATTGTAATGCTGTTTATGTGCTGTATCATGTGCGTTATGACGGCGGGCCTCGGAGATGTGCTGATGGAGCTGACAGGGCTGAGTTACATGACATGTGTTGTAATCAGCGCGGCTGCCTGCCTGCTTGCCATAATGACAAATATCAAGGGTATAGTTACGCTCAGCTCATTTATAGCCCCCGTTCTCACGGCGGGAATAATATTTGTGGGCCTGTACATACTGGTGTCCAAGGATACCTCTGTTTTCAGCGCGGCGGATAAGCTGGGTGCGGTTACCGACAACTGGGTGTTCTCGGCCGTATTGTACGTGAGCTACAATACGATTCTGTCCACGGTGATCATGTCCAGGATGCTGCCATATCTGAAATCGGAAAAAGTCAGCAAATGGGGCGGGATCATAGGCGGGGGAATGCTGTGCATAACGGCTCTGGTGATCAATTCGGCTCTGTACAATTTCTATCCTCACTCAATTATATCCGATATACCGGTTCTGGGGATCATACAGAACAACAGCAAGCTTCTGGCAAATATCTACAGCGTCATACTGATACTGGCCATGTACACATCCGCTGTGACCTCCGGCTATTGCCTTACGGAGAGGATCAGTTCCAAGCTGAAAGTAAACTATAAACTGGTGGCGGCCATATTGTGCGCGTTGATCATTCCCATGTCCTCACTTGGCTTTTCAAACCTGATTTCCACACTCTATCCCATATTCGGCTATCTCGGCCTGTTTCTGCTCTTCATAATAATATTTCAGTATATCAAGAGCAGTATATCCAAACAGCAGCTGAGCGCGGGCGGAAAAATCCACAGGAAGCCGCAATAATCAGCATTTTACGGCCTGTGAAACAAGTTATTGTTCAAGAGATGCAGATGGAGTATAAGTAAACTGTAATAACTTATCAGGAGTTGATAATTATGAAGTGGGATGAAGTGAGGATACTCTATCCAGAGCAGTTTGTAAAGTTTGAAATTGTGGAATCGCATGTTCTGGACAACAGGGAATATGTTGATGAAGTTGCAGTAATCAAGGCTGTTTCAGACGGGAAAGCGGCAGCTAAGGAATTTATTAATTGTAAGGAAGATCAGTATGTATTCAGTACGAAGAATAAAGAGGTATCAATTGAACTGATAAAGCATGCAGGAATAAGAAGGAGTGTATAGATGCAGACTTTATATGTTAAAGATGGATTATTATACGTTTCTGTTTTATTAAAGCATGGAATAAAGAGATAAAAGTTGACAATATAATTGTCGATACTGGAGCTGCTCAATACCATAATTTTATCTGATTATTTATTAGATTTAGATGTAGAATTAACTGATACCGAAAATCTACAAAGTCTGTTATTGATCTTGATAGTATGGTCATGTTTGCTAAGAAATAATCTTTGTGTAAAGCCACAGCCTGTGATCGTAGGCGTGTGGCTTTTGTGTCCGCTCCGGTTTAAGGCGTACGGATATTTTAAATCCCGTGGGAATAGTGGATATATTTAACCCCATGTGCTAAACTTATATCATCAGTGAAGGCTGACTATTTCACTTTTTTCGTTGCGGAACCGGTGCGCAGGTATGCCGGTTCGTATTTGAAATACACAAAAGACAAGCATGAGGTGAAGAATTTGAATTTGAATCCTGAAACCGAACCCAAAGTGATTAAAATAAAGAAACCGAACTCACTTTTAAACGTATTGATGTTTTTAGTCCTGGTTGCCGCCATTTCAATCATGGCATTTGCCGCATACTTGAAAAATTCCGGTTATGATTTTAAATCCCTCAGCGTGAAAGACGGCATAGACTTCATAAATAATAAAAACCGGAAAGCGGCAAACACACCGTCTGCAGAAATAGCGTTCTCGCAGGATGGGAGCGTTGATTTCAAATACTATAGAGGCTATACTGTAATACTGTCGCAGGATGGCATAAAGTGGTATGACAAAAACGGAGAGCTTTTGCAGGAGAAACCCTTAACCCTGACCAGGCCTGTTTTGAGAATTTCAGGCAAATACATGGCCGTCGTGGATATTTCGGGAAGAGACATCTATTTCTACAGGGATAAAACCCAGTTATGGGCCAGAAAGCTGGATAACCAGATCATAAATGCGGACCTGAGCGATGACGGAGACTGTGCGGTGGTGACCCAGTCCAAGGAATATAAAGCCATTGTACAGGTAATCGACGTAAACGGAGCCGATAAATATACAAAGCGCTGCGCAGAGGATATCGTCCTTGGAGCAAAGTCCATACATAACGGGCAGGATGTACTCATAAACAAAGTTTTGACAGACAGTGTCAAGACAGGGACGCAGTTTGAGTTCAACAATATATATGATAAGAATCCTTTTGCGGCTATAAACGTGACAGACGGCCTTTTACCCATAGTCATGTCACAGGGGGAAAATGAGATAGCCGTGGGGCAGAACCTGGTATTATTCATGGACGGTGAGGGCAAGGAAGTCTGGAGAAAAACCGCCGATTCCATATTCTGTGTGGCTCCGGACGGGGGAAGATACATAATACTGGCCGGCAAGTTTACAGATTCCGCAGGGACGGTAAAGCAGCAGGTCGTGGCCTTGAATTCAAAGGGGGAAGTGGTTTACAGCTTTGACCAGCCTGAAAATGTAAGCGGGATGCATTTATACGGCGACAGGCTGGCGCTCAGGACTCAGAGGAGTGTCTATTTGTACACGCTGAAGGGTAAAAAGCTCGGCCAATATACCTCCCGCAATGAGATAAAAGACGCTTATCTGATAAGCTCCAACGAGGTACTGGTGATATCCGGCGGAAACATATCAACTGTGGAGATCAATTAAAGCTGTAATTTGAAGCTGTATTTTCTGAGGCGGTATTTTAGTATGCAACTTAAAAATTTTATTAAAACCTGCATTCAAATTTTTTCTGCAACCGTATAATACATATGAGAAAAACAAGCTGTACATAAGAGAAAGGAACCCGTATGAACTGGACTGACATAAGCGTGCTGGTCATCATATTGATTTTTACCGTAATCGGCTTGAAGAATGGCTTTTTGTATTCTGTTTTCAGGCTTTTTTCCTATATTCTGTCCGTTATCTTTGCAATAAAATTTTACCCCGTATTGTCAGACATGCTTCAAAAAACAACTTTCTATACCAGTATCAAGACCGCCGTCATAAACGGAATCCTGCGGCAGCAGGAGGCAGGTGGGGCCGGGGCAAATGCCGCCACGGTTCAGGAAAGCACGGCCAGATCCATTGTGGATGGACTGAAGCTTCCGGGCTTCATAAAGGATTCCGTTATTGAAAATGTGGGGAAGAGGGATATATTCGGAATCCAGAAAATTTTGGACGCCGTGGGCTCGGAGATTGCCACGCTTGTCATAAACATACTGAGTGTGATCCTGATCTATATTATAATCAGGTTTGTGCTGGTCTTTGCAAAGGCAATAATAAAAACCATATCCAGACTTCCGGTGTTCAAACAGCTGGACCGGGCCGGAGGACTTG
>JAEWSZ010000041.1 GCA_023397905.1 Bacillota bacterium
CAATCAATGTTGTGGCTGTGATAATTTTAATAGCCGCCGCCGGATTTGTGCTTTACAAGCTCTTTAAATTTGTAGTGGGACTGGCAATCAGGCTCATAAACTGGCTGAAGGGCGGTGGCGAGCACGTGGAGCGGGTTTCCGAATACGGCCATACCGACGAGAAGCAGAGCCTGATCAACAGAAATATTAAGAACATGGCAAACCGGCTCCAGGCAATGACGGCCGGACTCTTCAACCGGGAAACACCGTACGGCAGGCTGCCTGACGACATTTCAAAAGTACGCAGGCTTTTTAAACACTTCAGCAGCAGCGCCGGGCGGTCCGGGGTAAAAATTACAAACGTATCCACCGCCAGGGAAATATGCGGCCAGGCCACCGGTATATCTCCTGAAGAGGAAGGGCTTAATACTTTAATGGCCGACTGCTACGACAGGGCCCGATATAATGAAGCCGCGCCGTCCCTCCAGGATTTACACAGGCTGGAGGAAAAGCTGCTGAAGTGATGGGGAATGGTTATTATAATTAAAGGTTTATTATAATTGCAGGTGCAGCATTAATTGTGCAATTCCGCTCAGTATGCCTAAACATCCGATACCGATGCAAACCCATCCGACGGCTATTTTTCCTCCGGATAACGGTCTTTTTGAAAGGCTCAGAACAGCTATTCCGGCTATTATCAACAACGCGCCTATAATTATATTCAGCTGTAAATTGAAGCCTCCGAAGATATTTTCGAGCATATTATCAATAGCTTTTTCCATTATGTCACCTCCATGGAGTTTACTTTTTTCATCAGCATTACCGCAACAACAATTCCAATAACAACAGTGATATTCATAAAAATAACAGAAGTCATGTCGTTTTTGTTCGTATAACTGGCCGAATTAAACATGATATTACAAAATAGGGAAGATAACAGTACGGCAGATACGATGGTAGTAGGCACGGATTTTTTTATAAACCCTATACCCGCCGCCACAACGCCGATCTCCGCAGCTGTCACAGCCATAATTACCGTAACCCTCAGAGCCCGTAATGTCGTTTGTATGGACAGCGTGTCATCAACAAACGGCGAAATAGCTTCCGAAATATTGAATATACCGAAGGCCAATAAATTGCAGACAATCATTGCCGCCATTGTAAATAAAAAGACAACCGCCAGTTTGGCAAACAAAACCTTATATCTTTCCACGGGATAGGAAAAAAGCAATATCGCGCGCTTTTCTTTATATTCTTCTATTATGAATCTTGTGTGCATAATTGATGAAAGAGTTGCAAATACGGCCATACTAAGTATTGAAAACAGTGAAATAATATTATTGTAATTTGCAAATATTTGAAGATCGGGATCGGGGTCCATATGAGGAGCATATGCAAAAAGATAAATGCAGCAAAGCATTACCGCGCATATGATCATGCTTGAAATCACATATGTTTTTATATTGTTGCGTCTAAGTTCCAATCTCATAAGTTTAAGCAAGTTTGTTACCTCCGTTCATAATATTGAAAAAGTAGTCCTCCAAACCATTGGGAAACTGCTCTATTACATTTGATAAAGCAACTTCTTCAACAATAGTTCCATCCATAATTACGCCGATCGTATCCGCCACATGTCCGATCTCGCTGAGAATGTGGCTGGACAGGAGTATTGTCATGCCGTATTCACTTTTCAGACGTAAAAATAATTCCCGCATTTCACGAATTCCCATGGGATCAAGACCGTTAATAGGTTCGTCAAGTATCAGCAATTGGGGTTTATGTATCAGAGCCCTTGCTATCCCTAGTCTCTGACGCATGCCCAACGAGAATTTGGACACGGACTGGTCATTAGTGGATTTAAGTCCCACCATTTCCAGAGCGGCAGATATATCCAAACCTTTAGTCTCCATATAGGACAAGTGGATTTCCAGGTTTTCAAACGCCGATAAATGTTCATAAAATACGGGAATCTCAATAATACTGCCGACACTTTTTAAAATCTTGTTTCTGCAGTACACAACATCCATGCCTAAAACCTCGGCTTTCCCTGCGGTCGGTATGAGAAACCCCATAAGCAATTTGAACACTGTTGTTTTTCCGGCTCCGTTTGCACCTAAAAGTCCATAAATACAGCCTTCCGGAACATTTATATTGCAATTTTTTATTATTTCGGTTCCTGAAAAAGTTTTGATGAGATTTTCAGTCTTTACCGCCATTTTGTTTTTCATGGATTATTCCTTTCATATAGTTTTTCAATGAATTTCAAATGATTTGTTATAAGTTCGTCGCTTATAATATCAACGCCCATTTGTTTCATCATCTGTTGAAGAAATTTCAAACGCATGCTTAAATGGGGTATGTCACACTCAAATATCACATGGTCACACCAGATATTCATGAGCAAAAAGAAAACTTCCGCACATTCGTCGGGAAATTCCGTTGCAATTGAACCGTCTTCAATTCCTTCGCGAATTAAATGTGCAAAAATGGGAGCACTTTTATTTACACAGGCATGCATATTTGCCATGAGGAAATGCGGGCTTTGAATCCGGGAAGCCATAACGCTGTCCAGGGAGTGCAGCTGTTGGTCTTTCATGTTTCTTTCCAGTATACCCATCAACTTTTCTTTGGCGGTAAGCCCATCCATTTCAGCGATCCATTTGTTTACCACCTGGTCTGCATATTCGGACTGCATGTTTATGACCGCGTTAAAAATATCCTCTTTGGATTTGAAATGGTGGAAAATCGAGCCTTTGGACATTCCTAAAACGTCAACGATGTCTTGCATGCTTGTTTTGTCGTATCCCTTTTCAATAAATAGTTTTGCAGAAATGGATATAATATTTTCCACCGTTTGTTTGGGGTTGTTTTTGCGTGGCATGTTATGTTCTCCTTTTAAAGTAAAAACCGACCGTTGGTTTTTATTATAACAACCTGATATTACCATGTCAATAAAAATATAGGAAAACGGTTATAGCATATTTGTTCTAAAATATATTGAATTGTGCCAGTGCAAGAGGTAAGATGAATTTGATAAGTTAACAATAGTTTTGAGGTGAAAATCATGTGCGGCAGATTCTTGTTCCTGTCGGATGAGGATTATAATGAAATCAACAGCTTTATAGACCAGGTGTCGGAGAAGTATGATCCGGCGCAGGTGGCAAAGGGAGATGCCTTCCCGACAAACTTCATAACCGTCATATATTCACACGGGGGCATGCGTATACAAAGCGCCGCAAAATGGGGGTTTCCAAATCCCAAAAGCGGAGTGGTCATAAATGCCCGGGCGGAATCCCTGGCAGAAAAGCCCATGTTCAAAAATGCTTTTTCTTCGAAGCGCTGTCTGGTGCCTGCAAACGGTTATTATGAATGGCTGGCGCAGGAGGACAGGAAAAAGATCAAATATCTCATCAAAGTCAGAGAAAAAAAGCTGTTTTATATGGCCGGTCTGTACAATATTTTTGCAGACGGTGAAGGCAACACATCTGCCGCAGTCACCATCATTACGACTCAGGCAAATCCGGATATTTCATTTATTCACAGCCGGATGCCGGTGATTTTAAAGGAGGAAACGGCAGGCTGCTGGCTTGAGGCGGATAATGAGCCCGGCCGGCTGGAAGGACTGCTGGTCCCATATACTGCCGGAGAGCTGGTCAATAATGCGGTGTAACAATCTGCGGCTTTTATAAATGTCTTGGCCCGGGCCCATTCCGGATCCATTTTATATTGAACAGATTTATTAAATCCGTCATATTATTCATTGACAGCAATTTAATAATAGTATATAGTGGTTTTATATAGAACCACTATAGGACAACCGTTATGCAGACCATACAGGTCCGGGACAATCAAATCCGTGAGGATTTATTCCGGATACTGGTTTCTGAATCCTGATTCCGGAGGTTTACAATGGATGTAATTGAGGCTTTAATGCAGGCAGGCTTGACAAAACATGAATCAATGCTCTATGTAACTTTATGCAGAGAGGGCGAATTGACCGGGTATGAGGCTTCCAAAATAACTGGGATTCCAAGATCAAATGCATATCTGGGTCTGGCCGGGCTGGCGGATAAGGGAGCGGCATACAGGCTCAACGGCGAAACGGCCAAGTACGCCGCAGTTCCGGCAGGAGAGCTGGTGGAAAATCTCAAAAGAAAATTTTCACAGGTCATGAAGGTCATTGAGGAGGAAATTCCGCAGGCCAATTCCATGGGTGACAACCTGGTCACAATCAGCGGAAGCGAACAGATACTCAATAAAATGAAAAATCTGATAAATCAGGCCAGGTACAGGGTATATATTTCAGTGTCCAGAGAACAGCTGGAGTATGTGATGGATGAGCTCAAAGCCGCGAGAGACAGAGGAATGAAGGTCGTGATAATCACTTCTGAACATCTGGAGCAGGACAAAATGATCTGCTATACCGCCAAAAAACAGTTCGGCAGCGTAAGGCTCATAACCGATTCGGCAAATGTTCTGACAGGGCAGCTAAGCGGAGCCAATCCCACAAGCCTGTTTTCAATGAACCCAAATATGGTGGATCTGATAAAGGACTCACTTACCAATGAAATCAAGCTGATAAATATGGACAAAAAGAATAAATAACATAAATTTTAAAATATACAACTAAAATACGGAGGTAGCACAACATGACTGAATACTATTCTGCAAAAACAAATTTTTACGGCAATTCGGATCCTGAGAAGCTTTTAAAAGAATTTGGAAGTCCTTTGTACGTCTACAATGAGAAAATATTGAGACAGAAGTGCAGAGATATGAAAAATCTGGTTGATTATCCTCACTTTATACCCAATTATTCAATCAAAGCCAATTCAAACCTTCATATCATTAAAACAGTCAGGGAAGAGGGGCTGAGGGCCGACGCCATGTCGGCGGGGGAAATACAGCTGCTGCTGCACGCGGGATATAAGCCCGAAGAACTTTTCTTCGTTCCCAACAATGTGTCGGAGGCGGAGCTCCGCTATGCCGTCGACAATGGGGTACTGGTAAGCGTTGATTCACTGTCGCAGCTGGAGCTTCTGGGAAAGATAAATCCAGGAGGAAAGGCGGCGGTCAGGTTTAATCCGGGAGTCGGCGCAGGGCATCATGAAAAGGTGGTGACTGCGGGAAAGAAAACGAAATTCGGAGTTAATATCGACTGTGTGCCCCAGGTAAAGGAAATAGCCGCAAAGTACGGCCTGAAAATATCCGGAATAAACCAGCATATAGGTTCCCTGTTCATGGAAGGGGATTCGTATATAGAAGGGGTAAAGTCCATACTGGCGGTTGCCGAACATTTTGAAGACATTGATTTTGTAGATATGGGCGGAGGCTTCGGCATACCCTATAACAAGCAGGCCGGGCAGCAGCCCCTGGATCTTGCCGACTTCAGGCAGAAGCTCACAAAAGTGCTGGAAGACTGGACTGACAGGTATGGAAAGAAAATATTGTTCAAGTCCGAGCCGGGGCGGTATATAGTGGCGGAATGCGGAGTGCTGCTGGGAAAGGTGTACGCTGTCAAGAACAACTATGGAAACCGGTATGCAGGCACTGATATAGGTTTTAACGTTCTGGCAAGGCCGGTGATGTACGATTCGCACCATGATATCGAAGTGTACAGGGACGGTAAGCCACAAAATGCGGGAAACACCGAAGAAGTGACAGTCGTGGGAAATATCTGTGAGAGCGGGGATATCATTGCGAAGCACAGAACACTGCCTGAAATCCATGAAGGGGATATACTGGGAGTCATGGACGCAGGCGCATACGGATTTGCCATGAGTTCAAACTACAACATGCGTTTGAGGCCCGCCGAGGTAATGATAAGGGAAAACGGCGACGCGGTGCTCATAAGGCGCAGAGATACCTTTGAGGACCTGATAGCCAATTTATAACTCATTGAATTTATAAAATGAGTAACGAATTTTGGATTATTGCCATAGAATGTAATGATATCCTATAAAACTTACTGTTCAGATGCGCGCCGAGGCGTATTTGAATTTAAGGAGGCAATATGAGAGGTTCGGTACTTGATAATCTTACCTGGCAGGGTAATAGCAAAAAAATGTTTAGGCTGGTCATGGATAATGTTCCTTCGATTTTCATGGGATTGGTCAAGCATGAAATTGAAGACTGGATTGTAAAAAACAAGGTTCAGGTGGTTACAGAGGAACTGTGCCTGAAAATGTTTAAAGAAAAAGCTCCCAAGGGTATGATAGATAAATTAAGCCCAAAACTGGAAAGCTTGAAAACCAAATAAATATAAACAAAATTAAAGGCGGAGACGGTTGTGATATTTACCGTTTCCGCCTTGGCTTCAGGAGTATGCCGGGTAATGATTACCTGGAAATAACTCTGACGGTTTTTACCCCGTCGATGGCCCGTATTTTGTCAACGACCTCATCGGTCAATTCACCTTCAATATCTATTACGTTATAGCCTATGGTTTCCTTGTGGCGGGTCAGCATGTCCGCAATATTGATTTTGCTTGCGGCGAGAATTGTGGTCATCTGGCCTATCATGTTGGGAATATTGCGGTGTACCGTAATTATACGTGTCTTATCCGTAGGCAGCATATCGCAGTCGGGAAAGTTTACGGAATTTTTTATCATGCCTGTTTCCAGGTAGTCCCTCATCTGGTTGACGGCCATAACCGCGCAGTTTTCTTCGGACTCTGGGGTAGAGGCTCCCAGGTGAGGAATGGCGATTATCTCTTCAACACCAAGCAGCTCATCCTCGGGAAAATCCGTCACATAACAGACTACGGTGCCGTTGCCTATGGCTTCCAGCAAAGCCTGGTTGTCAACCAAACCGCCCCTTGCCAGGTTTATGATCCTGGCTCCCTTTTTCATGATTTCAAATTTATCCTCGTTGAACATATTTTTAGTTTCATTATTTAAAGGCATGTGCAGAGTTATATAGTCGCAGGTGGACAAGAGGTTATCCAGGCTTGTGGCCCTGATTACGGAGCTTGACAGTCCCCATGCCGCATTTACAGAGATATAAGGGTCATAGCCCATTACCTCCATGCCCAGGGAAATGGCGTCGTTGGCCACCATAACGCCTATGGCGCCCAGACCTATGACCCCTATCTTCTTGTTTTTGATCTCAGGTCCTTCAAACTGCGACTTGCCTTTCTCGACCAGCTTTGGAACCTCGTCACCCTTGCCTTTGAGTGTCTGAGCCCAGTTTATGCCCTTGAAAACTTTTCTTGAGGAGAGCAGGAGCGAGGCTATGACCAGCTCTTTAACTCCGGTCGAATTGGCGCCGGGAGTGTTGAAAACAACGATTCCCTTTTCGGTGCATTTATCTATGGGAATATTGTTGACTCCGGCTCCCGCTCTTGCAATGGCCTTGAGATTCTTAGACAGCTCCATATCCAGCATATTGGCGCTTCTGACAAGTATGGCGTCGGGATCGGCCTGCTCTGCCGAGATATGAAATACATCCCTGGGAAGCAGATCAAGCCCGCTGCTGGAAATTTTATTCAGCATCTGTACTTTATACATAATAAATTCATTCCTTCCAAAATTGATTATTTACCAAAATTAATTATTATCGATATTAATTAATTTACGGCAATTAATTATACCGGTTTAGTTGTTTACTATTAAATATTATCAGCTTTTACCTGTTATCCGTTTCAAACCTCTTCATGAACTCCACCAGCTTTACAACGCCTTCCACAGGCATGGCATTGTAGATGCTGGCCCTCATGCCGCCAACCAGTCGGTGGCCGCGGAGAGTGCTGAGGCCCGCCTTTTCGGATTCTGCGATAAACTTCTCGTTAAGTTCATCGGTGGGGGCGGTAAAAGGTATATTCATTATGGATCTGTCTTTCCTGTTTACATTGTTCTTAAACATTTTTGATTCATCGAGAAAATTATAGAGAATAGAAGCCTTCTCATTATTGACTTTTTCGATGGCTTTTATTCCGCCCATGTCATCAAGCCACTGGAACACCAAGCCTGCAATATAGATGCTGTAGCAGGGAGGTGTGTTGTAGAGCGACTTTTCTTTGGCATGTGTCTCATATTTCATCATGGTAGGCGTAATATCCAGATGTTTTCCTATCAGATCCTTTTTCACTATTACAATAGTGAGTCCGGCCGGACCCAGGTTCTTCTGGGCGCCGGCGTATATGACCCCGAATTTGTTTACGTCTATAACCGTCGACATAATATCACTGGACATATCGGCAACCAGAGGAATACTGCCGGTTTCAGGATAGTCGACGTAGCGGGTGCCCTCCAGCGTGTTGTTGCTTGTGATATGAACGTAGTCCACATCCTGGGATATTTTATAGTTCTCAGGTATATATGTAAAGTTCTTATCTTCTGATGAGGCGATCAAATTGGCAGAACCGAAAATTTTGGCTTCTGACATGGCTTTTTTTGACCAGTTGCCGGTATTGATAAAATCGGCCTTTTTGTATTTGGAGAAAAGGTTCATGGGAACCATGGAAAACTGGGAGGATGCTCCTCCCTGCAGGAATAGCACCGCATAGCTGTCGTCTATGTTCATCAGCTTGCGGATGAGGCTTTCGGCATTTTCGATGATGGAAGTGTAGGTCTTTGATCTATGGCTCATTTCCATTACGGACATTCCCGTACCTTTGTAGTCCAGCATTTCTTCAGCGGCTTTTGCCAGAACCGGTTGGGGCAGCATTGAAGGGCCGGCCGAAAAGTTATAAACTCTGTTCATAAAAACACTCCTTTATGTTTATTAATGTATTCAAAACGCCTCCGCCGGAGGCCGTTATATCAGGTGAGCAATATCCGTCCGCGGATATAATATAAAAGGCCAAATCCCGTTGATTTGACCTCCACAATACAAAATTAAAGATATATTTTAATAAAAATATATTTTTGCATATACTCTGTCCTTTTGCCTGAGAGATTAACGGTAAGAACTTCAGTCCCAAGGACTTCAGCCCTTTTTTCCGTATTGCCCCTTCGGCGCCAACACTGGTCTCTCCAGAGGTCCGTCCTGATGAAGTCCCTGTTTACCTGAGAGTGCTACTCCTTCGGTGTCCTTTTCTGGTGCAAAAGGAACTCTCCTCCATCAATCATCCGACAATATTAAATTAGGCATATGGCAACATACAACTATTAAATTCTGTTATTGCCATATAGATATAATTAAATTATAGTTATTGTCATATTGAGAGTCAAGCAATAAATACTTAAAAAATGAGATTAATTATTCCGGCAAAAGGAATTTAGTCAAGTATGCTATACTATTTGGACATTAAATCAGATATACTATTAGAGCAGGTTAATAATTATTTGGTGCGGAGGAACTTGATGAAAAAACATATCTTTCTATGCAGTATTATGTCAGCAATTGTCCTGACATGCCTTACAGTATCGGTAACAGCGGCAGACAAAGGAATCTCCGAATTGCCCCATGTAAAGATCATAATTGACGGCCAGAGCGGAACCTATAAAAACGTGCCTATTTCTGTGGACGACAAGACATTGCTGCCCCTCAGGGAAGTATTGACAAACCTGGGTGTGGAAAACGACGATGAACACATTATCTGGGACGGAAAGGAAAACAGTGTAACCGTTGTAAAGGATTCAGATAAAATTTATTTGAAGGTGGGAAGCGACAAAGCCACTGTAAACGGCAAGGAAGTGGCACTGGATACGGAAGCAGTGCTGTATAAGGACAGGACTTACATACCGGTGGGCTTTGTGGCGCAGAGCCTGGGCAAGAAGGTGGTGTGGGACGGCAGCTCCAAATCTGTGCTGATCAGGGATGAAGCAGAATTTAACCGCATACAGGACATAATCAAAAAATCAGATGCGGCCATGGCCGAAATCAATAATTACCAGGTGAAATTGGATTTAACCGCCACAAGCAGACAGGAAGATTTCAGCCTGGATATAGGTACTACAGTCGATAGCAAGGTAGATATGCTGAACAAGGACATGTACCTGAATATGAAGATGAATATGTTGGGTACGGATCTGAATATGGAAGCTTATTTTGTTGACAATGTATTATATGCCAGATATGCAGGCGAGGAGATGTCTGAAGAATGGATCAAGACAGAAATGCCCGGGGAGGAATACGAAGAGCTGTTTAAGCAGAACGGCAATACGGATATATTTGATGCCTCGGATGCCCTCAGTGCAGGATTAAAGGAAGTGCAAAGCGAAAATGCCGGTGAAATACTTTTAAAGGGCGATGTATTTTTGGGAGAACTGCTTAAGATGGTCGGACAGGAACAGGGGCAAGATTTTTCCGGTATGGAGTTCGACAAATTCAATATAGAAATATCTCTGGACAAAGATACATACCGGATCAACAGATTAGTAATGGAAATGACCTACCTCCCTGCGCCTTATGCGGATGTGGAGCCGGGAAAAGTCGAGATGCATGTTTCCTGCGAATACAGCGATTACAACAGCAGCGTTAAAATAACAGTACCACAGGAGGTACTGGAAAAAGCTGTGGATGCATACGATTTCGATTTGGAAAACTATGACGACGAAATTTAAATCCAGTATGTTACGCGCAAAATAATAGAGGTTGCTGCAAAATAAATTAAATTTATTCTTGCGGCAACCTTTTTTAGCCCGGCTGTCATTTCAGCTTGGACAGTATTTCGGTAATTCTCGGGAGCATTTCCTTTAATGCTTCAAGCTCATCATCGCCTAAAACGGCCAGTTTCTCGGCAAGCAGTTTTTTGGACTCCTGCTGTTTCTCCTCTAAAAGATCGTGGGATTTTTTTGTGGGACGTATCAGAATTATTCTTCTGTCGTTGGGGTCGTCATATCTTTCCGCATACCCTTCGGCAATGAGATTGTCCAATATTGGCGTCATATTTGGCTTTGATATCAGCAGATCCTTTGCGATCCTGGATACGGGGGACGAACCGTGCATTATAAGATAAAATAAAACTTTCATATGAGAAGGCGGGACCGAAAGGCCTCTTAACATAACACTGCGGTTGATCAGGCGGCTGTTCAGGCTGACCAGGAGCAGGAATAAATCATTTGATACTATGCTTAAGTCTTCTTTGGCAAACATGATTAAAAACATCCTTTCTATTTGCTAAAAAATTTATTAATTTTAAATAAGACATAAATAAAATAATATGCGTATATTTAAAGTGGTTTTAAAACAATTATTAATTATATGTGTATATATGTTTAAAATGGCAATAAATTAAATAAAAATATATTACGCGTATTATTATAAACTATTTAAAATAATTATACAATAAAAATTATTATTGACATATAATAGTTATATATTTATAATTAAATAATGTTATTGCAATGAACACAAATCTAAGGACGCAATTTAGCGGTCTTCAGCACTTATGATCTGAAAAAAATCCGGATGCAGGTTAAGCCGGATCCGGTTGTGAGTTCTGGATTCCGTATAGGGGTATAATGAGAAAGGAGTAACACATGGGAAAAATATTAAAACACCTGAAGCCGCACATAATTGCCATTATCGGAATTATAGTTTTTCTCCTGTTTCAGGCTGTCTGTGATTTATCACTGCCTGATTACATGTCCAACATCGTCAATGTAGGTATCCAGCAGGGCGGTATTGAAAATGCCGTACCCGAGGTGCTTCGCAAAGGTGAAATGGACAAACTTGCTTTTTTTATGAAGGAAGATGACAAGAAGTTTATACTTGATAATTACGCATTGGTGGAAAAGAGCAATATTCCTCAAAGCGATCTGGATAAATATTCGAAGAAATATCCTGAAATAAAAAATAATGATTTCTATAAGCTGAACACCGAAGATCAGGAGAGGCTGGACAAAATAAATATCATATTTGGAAAGCCCATGCTGGTGGTAGGCTCAATGGAAGGTACCATAGAAATACCGGAGGGGACGTCGGAGGAGGACAAAGGCGACAGTAAATCCAACAGTCAGCTATCGGAATTCATGTCCAAGGTTCCCCCGGGAACCGACCCATTTGTTGTTTTGGCACAGGTTCCAAAGGAACAGCTGCAGGGATTGCAGAAAGCAATAGATGATACATTGTCAATGCCGGACAGCTTTATCACCCAGGGGGCTGTCGGTTATGTAAAGGCCGAATATGAGGCGCTTGGGAGAGATACTGATGGCTTTCAGTCAAATTATATATTATTTGCGGGCTTAAAGATGCTGCTGATAGCGCTTGCCAGCATGGCGGCCACAGTATTTGTAGGTTTCCTTGCCGCCAGGGTGTCGGCCGGATTGGGCAGAAGCCTCAGAAAGAATATATTTGAAAATGTTGTGAGCTTCTCCAATACCGAATTTGATAAATTTTCTACATCGTCGCTTATTACAAGAAGTACAAATGACATACAGCAGGTGCAGATGTTTATGGTCATGTTCCTGCGGCTTGTTTTTTATGCTCCCATACTGGCAATCGGCGGTTTGATAAAGGTGCTTAACACCGACACAAACATGACCTGGGTCATAGGCGTGGCTGTTCTGGCCATACTGGCTCTGGTACTGGTACTGTTCGGGGTGGCAATGCCGAAATTCAGAAGCATGCAGAAGCTTGTTGACAGGCTGAACCAGGTAACGCGTGAAGCTTTGACGGGAATGATGGTTATAAGGGCCTTCGGTACGCAGAAAACCGAAGAGCAGAAGTTTGAAAAAGCCAACGGTGATTTTACAAATACAAATCTCTTTGTCAGCAGGGTTATGGCGGTAATGTTTCCTGCCATGATGATCATCATGAACGGCGTTACGCTTTTGATAGTATGGGTGGCAGCCCATCAGATAGATCTGGGTAAAATGCAGGTGGGTAATATGATGGCGTTTATGCAGTATGCAATGCAGATAATATTTGCTTTCCTCATGATTTCCATGGTCTCCATAATACTTCCCCGTGCGTCGGTTTCCATTACGCGTATAGCGGAAGTAATAGACACAAAAGGATCCATAGCGGATCCGGCCAAATCGGAAGAATTCAAAAAAGGATATAAAGGCGTGGTTGAGTTTAAAGACGTGTCTTTCAAATATCCGGGAGCGGACGACGATGTGCTTTCAGACATAAATTTTACAGTCCGGTCAGGTCAGACAACCGCTTTTATAGGAAGTACCGGAAGCGGAAAATCAACGCTGATAAACCTTATTCCACGTTTTTACGATGTTACAGGGGGGCAGATCCTGGTGGACGGAATCGACATCAGAGCCATACCACAGCAT
>JAEWSZ010000061.1 GCA_023397905.1 Bacillota bacterium
TTCATAAGTACAGTTCAGCTTATCCTTGAACTTCTCCGCCAGGGCATTCCACACTTCGTCTGCCGCGGACTTCTTGTCTCCGGGAAAATAGAATCTCAGTTTGACAGGCTTCAGCTCCTCCTGGGTACTTCCGCCGGAATTGGTTCCGTTTGCGGCAGTGCTCCGGCTATCGCCGCCCTGAGCTGTATTTCCTGAACCGCCGCAGCCTGCGATCGTACCGCTCAGCATTACCAGCGCAGCCGTCACGGCCAACGCTTTTACCAATACTTTTTTCATAATATCTCTCCCCTTCTTTATATTACTATAAGGCATTTGCCTGTACAGTCAACCCTTGACCGCCCCCACCATGATCCCCTTTACGAAATATCTCTGTACAAAGGGGTAAAGCAGTATGATAGGGCCTATGGTAATAATAGTTACAGCCATTTTGATCCCCTCCGTGGGTATGGCCGCCGAAACCTGCTGCATCATGGCGGCATTGGGTGAAGACTGGAGGAAGGTCACATTTGATACTATGGTCCTCAGCAGAAGCTGCAGCGGCTGTTTTGCAGTCTGATCCACCAGCATGAGCCCCAGCCACCAGTCATTCCAGTAGCCCAGTGCCGCAAAGAGGCCAACTGTTGCCAGAGCGGGCTTTGCCAGCGGCAGCATTATTTTTATGAATATGGTAAACTCCCTTGCGCCGTCTATTTTGGCCGATTCATGCATCTCATCCGGTATGGACTGGAAGAAATTCCTCAGAAGCAGTATATACCATGCATAGGCCAGATACGGAATTATGAGGGCGATTATCTTATCCTTCAGGTGCAGATAGTTCACACATACAATGTACCAGGGCACCATGCCTCCGCTGAACAGCATTGTAATTATGGTGTACACCGACAGAAACTTCCTGCATTTCAACTCCTTCCGTGACAGGACATATCCCGCCATTGCATTGATCAGCAGATTAAAGAAGGTGCCCACCACGGTAACAAATATTGTTACCTTATATGCGTTTAATATCCTGTTTGCATCCAGGAACAGTATCCTGTAGGATATGAAGCTTATTGATTTGGGAAAAAGCGTGTACCCATACTTGAGTATGTCTTTTTCCGGGGACAGGGACCCGCTGATAACCATCAGGAACGGCAGCAGGCAGAATAATGAAAACAACGTTATCAAAATGTATGAAGCAATGTTAAAAATACTGATTTTGCCTTTTCGCATGTCAAGCCTCCTATATTTTAAAATATGGCCGAGTCCTTATCCATTTTCCGCGCCCACATATTGCTGGAAATAACCAGTATAAAGGATATTATGGACTGGACAAAGCCCGCAGCCGACGCCATGCCTATATCTCCCGTCTGTTTCAGTCCCCGGTATACAAATGTGTCTATGACGTCGGAGGATGAGAATATCTGTGAAGCATCTCCCACAATCGCGTAGAACATGCCGAAATCCGCATTCATTATTTTACCTACCTGAAGGAGTGTTAAAATAATTACGGTAGGCCTCAGCAGAGGCAGCGTTATATACCTGATTTCATGCCACTTGGACGCCCCGTCTATCTGGGCGGCTTCATAATAGGAGCTGTCTATGCCGGACAGTGTGGCCAGGTACATGATGGCGCCGTAGCCGGATATTTTCCACCTGTTTATCAGTACCAGTATAAACGGCCACAGTGAGGGCCTGCTGTACCACTCCACCTTCGGCAATCCCACGGACTCCAGAAGCCCGTTTATAATACCGTTGTCCGTACTGAAAAAGTTATAGGCAAAAACGCCTACCACGATCCACGACACGAAATAAGGGAGAATGGTAATTGACTGGCTTATCTTTTTAAAGTACTTGTTTCCAATTTCATTGAGCAGCAATGCAAGACTCACTTCAAAAACCACTCCGAATACAATAAACAATCCGTTTAAAACAATTGTATTTCTGAAAGCCCTGAGCGCCGAATCCGAACTGAACAAAAAAATAAAATTATTGTAAATAGGCTGCGTCCAATCGCTGCCCCATATGCCCTGCCTGAAATTCACATCCTTAAAAGCCAGCACCAGCCCTGACAGAGGAAGATAGTTAAACAGCAGAAGCAGCAGCATGGCAGGTAAAAACATCACATATAAAGCTTTATGTTTCGCAATATCCTTTAATATGTCTGTAAAAGCATTGCCCTTTTTGCCGCATATATTTTCAGCTTTCATAGTAAAAACCCCCTTGGGAACGATCAAATATCCGTTTTCTTGAAAACCGGATTTTGTCACTTTGCCATCCCCGGTAATAAATTGTTTGGGAAACACTTTATGCAAATA
This sequence comes from Bacillota bacterium, assembly GCA_023397905.1. Lineage (GTDB taxonomy): Bacteria > Bacillota > Clostridia > Acetivibrionales > DSM-1351 > Ruminiclostridium. The sequence continues at coordinate 2,295 of JAEWSZ010000061.1, forward strand.
CGTATGTGCATGGAACATTTTCAATCATAATCTCAGGGCGGCATTTTTTATAGTCAAAACTTTTATGTTTTAGTGTTAAAAAACCAAAAACCCAGGTGCGATTTTTCAAAATAAGGTTTAAAAATCACAACTGAAGCCCTGGAGCCGCATTATTGAAGTTGTGGCACTTGATAAAAATCACAGGGTATTATAGAATTAAGTTGCCGTTCTGAAGAATTCCGATTTAAACCGATCATCCGATAAAATCATTTTGCTTTATACATTTTTAAAATATATTTATAAAATTCCCAATGGGAGGCTATAATGCGATTACTGAAATTATTTCAAAAAGGAAATTTTTTTACAAGAAAGTATTATACCAAGGTTCTCTTTTCATTTATCATAATGGCTTTTCTTATTGTCATATCAACCACTCTGATTTTTTCCTCCATGTATATGGACAGTATTTACAGGCAGCTTTCCCTTGATTCCATAAATGACATAGAGAAGCTTACTTCTGAATTTGACAATGTATTTAAACAATTTAAGGATACAAATATATATCTCAATCAGGTGCCGGATATAAATACGTTTTTATACTCGTACTCCATCGACGACTATATGACGCTGAACAGGGCCGACATGATCTCACGCCAGATAAAAAACCTGAATACCTATATATACTCCGTGATGCTTTACAACAAGGATGTGGAATATGCTCTCATGTCAGGAAGCCTGAATGTGGATAAAGCACAGTTTACAAACGGTTCTCTCAGCGCTCCCGACACTGAAAGCAGCCTGAATATGGTCATCAGTTCCGTTTCCTCCGGCGGCCCTGATGGCGGCAGATCAGGAAATACGCTTTCGCTTCTCTTCAACGATTCCGACAGAAAGGACATCTCCTCGGACAGCACCATAGTCATCACCGTTGACAGAGACCAGCTTGAGAAAAAACTGCTGGGCAAGATAGACGGAACCACTATTGCCGCCGACAACAGCGGGAAGGTCATTTTTTCATCGGATCCCGCCCAGGTAAACACCTCCGTATCCGGCCAGGCCTATTTTTCAAAAATCCTGGCCGCCGGAAGTGAACAGGGGAATTTTAAAATCAACATGGATAAAAACAACAAAATAATTTCCTATGCCAGAAGCGCTCAAACAGGCTTTTATATTATCAATCTGCTGAATACCGACAATTACACAAATATCATATTGAAAAACGAGACCACCATACTGTCCATAAGCCTTGGAATACTGCTTATTTTCCTCATGATAGGCTATTTTGTTTCCAGGAACATTTACTCCCCTATCAAGAAGGTGGCCGATCAGTTTTCAGGCTCCAAATACGTTGAACCCAGTGACACTCATTACGCTGAGATAGCTACCATCTCAAAGGTTTTCACCAATGCTCTCAGGCACATAGACGAACTTGAGATGAAAAGCGATGACAACAATCAGAGGCTAAAGGAAGAATTTCTGAGAAGGCTTTTAAGGGGCAATATCTCGGAAGAGACAATCCGTTCGGAGGAGGGTCTGTACAAGTTTGACATAGAATTTTCAAACCTGATCCTGTGCTGTATGAGAATAGACAACCATGCCAATATAGGCTGGAACAAAAAGCTGGCCTATGAATCCACAATACTGAGCATTTTCCCCCAGGTCCTGGGCAGGGATTTCAATTACGAGGCTGTAAATATGTATGAGGGAGAATTCGCACTGCTCATAAATTTCAGGAATACCGATGAAAACAGCCTGAATCTTGTTATTGCAGCTATGGATAACATACGCGGCATCATAGGGAAAACCCTCCCTATCACCCTTTCCGTAGGTATAAGCGGTGTCTCCAACAGTGTCCCCGGGTGTACCGGCTGCTATGAAAAGGCCATAGAGCTTGTAAAGCACAGGTTTATTCTGGGAGGCGACCATACTATTTACCAGCGCCTTCTGGACGATATGCTCTCCACAAATGTGAACTATCCCGACGAGATGTGCGACAGGCTTATAAAAGCCATAAGAATGAACAAAAAGGAGGACTTTGTCAGCAATCTCCGGGACATTATTGAATTTTTAAAGAACTATCCATATTCCAAGTCCATATCCATGCTCTTTCAGGTGATAACCGAATGCATCAAAACAATAAACCAGACCTCCCAGCAGGACAGCAAAAAGTACTATCTGGGCCTTGACGACATCAATACCGTTTTCGGTTCCCTGGAAACCCTGGAGCAGGCCATGGAATGGCTGATAAACATTTTTGACAACTATCAGGAAATGATGGACAAGATCAACCTTTTGAAAAACGATAAGCATTACAAGCTGGTCGAAAAAATGCAGGCTTATATAAAGGAAAATTACAGGGACTACAATATGAACGTCGAAAGCCTTGCGGATATGGCGGGATATACCTCCTACTATTTTTCCAGAATATTTAAAGACATTACGGGGCTGACTGTAATCGACTATATCCGCCAGGTCAGAATAAACACCGCAAAGGAGCTGCTGTGTGTGGATGAGATAAAAATAAGCGATATCCCTTGTATGGTGGGCTTTTCAAACCCAAGCTACTTCTACTCCATATTCAAGAAGGACGTGGGCCTGACGCCGTCGGCATACAAAGAGTACATTTTAAGCAGGAATGCTGCAAAATAGCCGCGGCCAGGCCGCAAAAAACCCGGGAGTCAGCAATATGACTGCCCGGGTTTCTTTAAGTATTAAACCTTTAATGCAAATTACTTCTGAATTACTTCTTTGCCGCCAGAAATGTCTTGACCTGGTTATTTAATTCTTCGGTGATCTTGTCTGAGCCTGCGGCCTTGAGTTTTGCAATTATGTCGTCAACCGCCTTGTCTACATCCTTTACAACTCCTGCAACCAGCGGTTTGCCCAGTTCAGCCAGTATCTGGTCTCTCTTTGCCAGTTCTGTCTTTATATTTGTGTCGTCAAAGCTCAGGCCGTCGATAGGCGACGGTATATGATTCGGAGTGCTTGCGAACTCTGCTTCCCTGTTCCAGAAGCCTTCGCTGTACTGTACCGTAGGCCTCATGAACTGAGGTTTCCACATGGCCCACTGTCCGCCCCATTCCATGAAATTGCTTGTGGCGCCTGTCATTCCCGACGGGAAGTCGGCCATATCCCCGTTCAGTACATAGGTTTTATCCTTTATTCCGTACATTACCATGTCATACAGGTCCTGATTGCTGTTGATAAGCTCAAAGAACATCATGGTCCTTTCGGGGTTTTCCGAATTTTTGCTGATTGCCATCAGATTGCCTGTCGGTGAACGGTTATAGTATTTTTTCTCAGGATACAGCTGCGAGCTTTCGATGGTACCGTTGGGATCTGTGAATGCAGGCTTTGCATTGGCCCATTCATGGGAGGTCACGGTATACGGTATCATGCCGTTGTTCCAGTACTGTGAAGCCTCGGTTTTGTCCACCATTGCGTCCTTTGAAATCAGTCCGCTGTCAAACTGCTTCTTTATGTGCTGCATGGCTTCTCTGAAGAACGGAGTCTGCTCAATAGGCACTATGGCGCTGTTGGGGTCGTTCATGTTTATGGTCATTCCGTGGAAATTCATGTCGTAGTACTCATCTCTCACAAAGTAAGGGCCGATATTCGGAGCAATATTGTTCATATTTGGAACAACCATCTTTAACTCTGGCATTGCCTTGTGCAGGGTATCGATCATTTTATCCATATCTTCTATGGTCTTTATGGAATCCTTTGGAATATCCGGTATGCCAGCCTTTTTGAGAAGGTCGGTTCTCCACACTATAAAGGGATGCTCATTTCCCTTCATGGTCCAGGGCACTGCCATGACCTGACCTTTGACCGTTACCGCCGACAAGCTTCCCAGCTCCTGCAGCTCGGTGTAAAGTTTGGGCGCGTATTTGGGCAGCAGATCGTTCAGGCTGAGGTACGCCCCTTTTGTCACCATCTGGTTGTAAGCCATCCAGGCACCGTCATAGTTGGCGTCCCATTTATTTCCGGCAACCGACATTACCATCAGTTTATTTGTGTAATCACCGGCCGGAATGAAGTTTATTTCGAATTTAGCATTTAATTCCTTTTGAAATTTTTCACCGATTGCATTCCAGACTTCATCTGTGGCTGCTTTTTTGTCATTCATAAAATAGAATTTCAAGGTTACGGGATCCAGCGCCGAGCTCTGTGCCGGTGACGAAACCGATGCATCCGAGCTGCCGGAAGCCGTTGAAGCGGAGCCGGAATCCGAGCCTGAGCTGCCGCAGGCTGCTGCTGCGCCTGCCAGCATCACTACCGCCAGCATCATCGCAATGATTTTTAAAGCTTTCCTTTTCATAATATGTCTCCTTTATAAATTATTTTATATCTACTAAACAGCCTTCGGAATGATTAGATTAAATCATTTCAGAGCTGAAATAGTCAACCCTTTACCGCCCCGACCATGATACCTTTTACAAAAAATCTCTGGATAAACGGATAGAGAAAAATTATGGGGCCGATTGTAATAATACTTACAGCCATTTTCACTCCTTCGGAAGGTATCTGGTTTACTATTCTCTGGAGCTCGGCGCTGTTGGACATCTGGGATTTGATGAATTCCACATTGGTTACCACGATTCTGAGCATCATCTGAAGCGGCTGCTTATCCTGGTCATTTATGAGCATCAGGCCAAGCCACCAGTCGTTCCAGTAGCCCAGCGCTATAAACAGTCCCACTGTTGCCAGGGCCGGTTTGGACAGCGGAAGAATTATTCTGAAAAATATGGTCAACTCCCGCGCACCGTCTATCTTGGCGGACTCGTTCAATTCGTCGGGAATTGTTTTCATAAAATTCCTCATGAGAAATATATACCATGCATTTGCGAGATAGGGTATTATCAACGCGGCTATCTTATCGCTCAAATGGAGGTATTTGACGCACACTATATACCAGGGCACCATACCCCCGCTGAAAAGGATTGTCAGCAATGTGTAGACCGATACGATATTCCTGTATTTCAATGTTTTTCTGGATAAGCTGTACCCGGCCATTGTGTTTATCAGCAAGCCGAATATGGTTCCCACAACCGTGACGGTTATTGAAATGGTGTAGGCGTTTACTATCCTCTCAGAGGTCATAAAAAGCACCTTGTAGGCCATAAAGCTCACATGCCTTGGGAAAAGACCGTAGCCGTATTTCATTATGTCACTCTCCTGGCTCAGGGACCCGCTTATAACCATAATAAACGGAAGCAGGCAGAAAACTGCAAATATAAAAGCCGCAATATAGCAAAACACTTTAAGTAAACTTATTTTTTTTGTCATGATTTTTTAAATACCTCCTTTCTTAAAATAATGCGGAATCTTTATCAATTCTTCTTGCGGCCATATTGCTCAATACAACCAGTATAAAAGAGAGAATAGACTGTACAAAGCCCGCCGCCGACGCCATTCCGATATCGGAGGAAACTCTCAGGCTCCTGTACACAAAAGTGTCTATTACATCGGTAGTCGAATATAATGTCGCAGCATCGCCCACCACCGAGAAAAACATTCCGAAGTCTGCATTGAATATCCTGCCTATGGCCAGAAGCGTGAGCACTATAACCGTAGGCCTCAGCAGCGGCAGACTGATATAGCGTATCTGCTGCCACCTGGAAGCCCCGTCGATCTCCGCGGCTTCATAGTATGAGGCATCGATTCCGGACAGGGTGGCCAGGTAGACTATGGTCCCGTATCCAGTCAGCTTCCACCGGTTCACCAGCACCAGGATGACAGGCCATATGGACGCATTTGTGATAAAATCTATTTTGGGCAGGCCCATGGCCCCCAGCAGGTTGTTCAGCGCCGCATGGTCCGATGTGAGCAAATTGTATGTGAATACTCCCACGACTATCCAGGACACAAAGTATGGTAAAAATGACAGCGTCTGCGTCACCTTTTTAAATATCTTTGAATTTATTTCATTGAAAATCAGAGCAAATCCCACTTCAAACACCAGCCCCACCGATATAAAGAGCGCATTCAGCAGGACGGTGTTCCTTATGGCCCTTATGCCGTATTCCGAATCAAAAAGAAACATGAAATTGTTGAATATAGGTCTGGACCAGGGACTGTTGAATATTCCCATGTCGAAATTGAATTCCTTAAATGCCAGTATCAGTCCGAAAAGCGGCATATAGCAAAAAAGGAAAAGCAGTACTACTGCCGGAACAAGCATCATATACAGAGCTTTGTTGACATTTAATTCCTTAAATACGCCGAAGAGGCCTGTTGGTGCAACTATTCCTCCTCCGTTGCGTGCTGTGATTTTTTGCATTGGATTTGATTTATCCCCTTCCGTAAATTTTTAGAAGAACAGAGCTTGCACCTATACTTTAATCCATGGCAGGTCAATAAATATAGTCAGGATTTTCGATTTTTGATTGGATTTTTCAATAATGGGCACTGTGAAAATAAGATAAACAGTATGATTATTCCTTATTAAGCAATAATCAATTTACAGACCCTTGTTGAGACACCGACTTTATTTTATACTTGAAGTATGACTTTTAAAACTGACCTTCATTTTTTCTATACCATAATTAAATACATCCGGGAGATGAGTTTATGTTTCGATTGAGAAATTTATTATCAAGGGGCCTGTCAAAAAATAATGCCTATTATAAGAAGCAATATTTTGTAAGGTTGCTCATAACCTTTACCCTTCTGTCCTTTGTAATTGTTATTTCCACCACCTCGGTGTTTACAAGCATGTATATAAGAAATGTCAGCAACCAGTTATATGTTGACTATAATTACAGTCTTTCCAGACTTGCCAACGAATTTGACAATATTTTCATACAGTTGACCCAGGAATCCATAAGTCTGAAACAAAATTCTGATATAAACAACTACCTGACAAGTACCGAAAAGGACTATGATTCCATAAGCAGGGCTGATATTTACCTGACTACCATGAAAAATCTAAACAATTATCTGGATTCCATCACCCTGTACAACAGGTTTACGGATTTTGTCATATCTTCAGGCATTCTCATCCTGCCAAACAGGTTGAATGTAGACATAAATACATTGACTAAAGGCCAATCGTCCCCTTTTGCTGCCAAAAGCGATTTAAAAATGGTATCCTCCCTGATGAATCCGGACATTTTAAAGAACAAAAAGCCTTTAAAAACCGTGTCCCTGATTTTTTCGGACAGTTTCAACAGCGATAATTCCTTCAACAACGGGATTATCATGACTATCGATCCCATAGAGATAAATAAAAAATTAATGGAAAATTATGACGGCATCACCTTGATAACCGATGAGGAAGGAAATATCGTCTTTTACCCCTACAATTATGAAGTGGCCGACAATATCAAAGAACAGCCCTACTTCAAGAAAATAACCGCTTCCGAGGAACCCAAAAATTATTTTACAATGAAGGTGGACAACGATGATAAAATCATCACATACACCAAAAGCTACAAGACCGGCTTTTATATAATAAACATGCGGTCCCTTTCCGGCTACTCGGATATTTTAAAAGCCCGATGGATCTCAATAATGGCCATAGGCTTTACGATTATCCTGTTTTTCAGTATCGCCAGTTATTTTTTATCTAGGAAAATGTATAATCCCATTAAATCAGTGACTGAATTATTCTCCCATTCTAACTTTGTTTCGGACGGAAACTGCAAAAATGAAATTGATCTGATATCAAATGTTTACAAAAACGCCATAAGCCATATAAATGAAATCGAGGTCAAATCCAGGGACAATGAGAGCAGATTGAAGGAAGAATTCTTAAAGATCCTGCTGAGGTCAAATACGCTGCCCGATTACATGAAAAACGAAATAAGCGGCTATAACTTTTTCATTGAATTTTCGAATCTTATCCATGTCTGTGCGGTAATCGACAACCGGAACTCCATCGACGACGAGGAGATGTTTATACTTGAGACCACCCTGTGCAAGACCATACCTGAATTGCTGACGTCGGATTTCAACATGGAAGCGGTAAACTTCATGAACGGAGAGATAGCTCTATTGCTGAATTTCAAGGATAATTCCAACAACAGCTTCGATACCCTGATAAACAATATGAACAAGCTCCGCAATATTTGCAGGGAAACCCTGAACATCACTTTGACAATAGGGATCGGAGGAGCAGCGAACAGTGTGGAGGAATGCTTCAAAGCCTATAAAAAGGCCGATGAAATGACCAAACACAGATTTGTCCTTGGCTTTGACAGAACGATTTATGATAAATATCTTGAAGAAAATCTCACTTCAAATATAAAATACCCTGTTGAGCTGGAGGACCAGATAGTTTCGTCCATAAAGCTCAACAGAAAAGATCTCTTTGAGGACCATGTCAAGGATCTGACGGCGCTGCTGAGTTTTTATCCCTACTCTGATGCGGTGACCTTCCTCTTCCAGATAGTGACCACCTGTATAAAAACCTTCAACCAGGTTTCGATCCAGGACAACCAGAAGTACAGCGTAAGGCTGGATGAGTTCAGCAACATCCTGGCAAAATTCCAGACGGTCAATCAGGCCGGAGACTGGCTGCTCACAGTGTTCGAAGATTATCAGAAAATGATCGAGGGGATAATTCAGCTGAAAAGCAACAAACATTTTGAGCAGATACAAAAAGCCCAGGACTATATAAAAAACAACTATACCAACATCAATCTGTCCGCCGACTCCATTTCGGAGGTCATCGGCTATTCCCCCTACTACTTTACAAAGGTATTCAAGGATATAACAGGTATGAACGTCAACGACTATATAAGACAGATCAGGATCGACAATGTGAAAAAGCTGCTGAGCAATACCGATTACAAAATAAATCAGATCCCTGCAATGGCAGGCTTCACCAACGCCAGCCACTTTTTCGCCGTATTCAAAAAGGACGTGGGTCTGACCCCGCTGGCCTACAGGGAATATGTCCTGGAAAATAAGAAATAAATGTGTTTTCTCGTAAATCTTATTCTCAGCCCTTCCTATTTTAAAAGGGCTTGTGAATAAAATTCGGCCATCACCTTCATGACCTCTTCATCAAAGTCGAAATTGTACTGGTGATGCTCCGCCTCCAGCGGTGTGCCGAACATAAAATAGCCGGCCCTTCCTCCTGACTCCTGGACTTTCTTCATCATCGTAACCGCATCTTCGGAGGCGGTAAAGTAAGCATCTTCTATGTAGAAATCTGAAATCCCCATAGCCTCCGCAGCCCCGCGCATATGCTGAATAACGGAACGGTCACTCTTTCCGCTTCCCACTTCCCCCACAATATCAATGCCGCAGGAAACACCGTACATTGCCGCGGAAGCCTTCGCCGTACATATGACTTTTTCTCTCATATAACCGTTGAGCTCTGGGGAATCCCCTCTCGTCTCCGCCTCTATGTATGCCTCATCGGCAATGATGTTCCTTCCGTTGCCGCTTTCAAACCGGCCAATATTGATCCTTGTGCCTCCCTTTCCGTTTCTTGATATGGCATAGGCATTCTGGGTAAAGACCGCGGCTGCCAGAAGGGCGTTTTTCCCGTTTTCAGGACACTTGGCCGCATGAGCCGCCACGCCAGAAAACCTTATATTCAGCTTTGTGGTGGATAAAAAACCGCTGGTGCAGGCGGCCACTTCTCCAAGATTTCTGCACTGCATCCCGATATGTCCGGCCAAAAACAGATCCACGTTGTCAAGCCAGCCCTTATCCACAACCGCGGCCGCACCTCTGCAGCCCTCTTCCGCCGGCTGGAAAATAAGCCTTATCTCCCCTTTGATCCTGTCACGGTTTTTGCAGAGTATTTCCGCCAGTCCCAGCCCGGCCGCAATATGGCCGTCATGGGCGCAGGCGTGCATCGTGTCCCTGTGAATGGAACGGTACTCTTTCCCGTGCTGAGTTTCAGCCTCATTAATCGGCAAGGCGTCAATGTCAAAGCGCACCGCCCTGATGTCCCCGTCCGTACTGCCCCTGAGCACACCTATTACTCCCGTATGCCCATACCGCATCTTTGCCATGCGTTCCGGTGATACCCCTTCTTCCAGGGCCCTGTTCTCGCAAAACCTCAGCTGCTCTTCGGAAGGCAGTCCCATGCGTTTCGACGCCAGGCACACATCTTTCCCTAAAAACACCTCAAAGCCAAGTGTTTCCAATACGCCGGCTATCATGTTGCTGGTGCGGTATTCCATCCATCCCGTCTCAGGGTACTTGTGCAGCTCCCTCCTGTAGCAGATCAGTTTTTTATATAATTTGTCGTCCATATATGTATGTTTTATCCGCATGTCCGTCTCCCCCTATGCATTCAGTCTTTTTTCCATTTTCTTTGACAACATGGAAAGCGGAAAACAGATTATAAAATATCCGGTCAGGACAATGGCATATATAATAAAAGACACCGGAATTTTTTCCATCATCTCAATTCTCTCGATCGTATACTGGGCGGACTTTAAAAATTCCGTGTTCCCTATAAATACCGTCAATGCCGTATTCTGAATCATATTTGAGGCAATCCCCACCAAAGAAGGCATAATGCGTCTGAAGGCCTGAGGGAGTATGACGAAAATCATAGTCTGGGAAAAGCTCAGTCCCAGGGATTCGCTTGCCTCAAACTGTGATTTCGGCAGCGATTCAATGGCCCCTCTCATACATTCGCCTACATTTGACACTCCCCATACGCTCAGCCCTATAACAGCGGCAGGAAAGCTGTCCAGCTTAATTCCGATTTCAGGTAAAACAAAAAATACCATATATAAAATAACGAGGCTGGGAATTCCTCTGAATACCGTAATAAACACTCTGGCACCAGACCGCAGAACTCCGTTGTTTGATGTCCTGAATATACCTGTGAGAATTCCGGCAATAACCGATATTGCCAGACAGACGCTGCTAAGGATTAATGTATTCCCCATACCCTTCAATATGTAAGGCATGCTTTTTATAATCGATTCCATAAACCATCCTCCTAAGATGCCTTTTTGTGGTTCATCCTGCGTTCAATATATGTAAATAAAAATGTAAAGATACATACAATTCCCAGGTAAAGTACTGCAAGAGAGCTGAACATCTCATTTGTCTTAAAGTAAGTGGAGACATATCCCATCGCAGTCTTCGTCAATTCCATCAGGCCGATTCCCGCCAGGTAGCTGGAACATTTGATTACAGAAATCGCCGTGTTTCCGAAGGATGGAAAACTGATCCTGAAGCCCACCGGTATGACGATATGCCTGTAAACCTGAAGCCGGGTCATTCCCAGGGCAGTACCGGCCTCTTGTAGCTGCTTCGGCACAGCATTGAAGCCGCCGCTGAAATTATCTGTTGCAAAGGCTCCGCACCATAAGGCCAAAGCAATTACTCCCGTAATAAACTCTGAATACACAATTCCCAATGACGGCAATCCGAAATAAAGAAAATATATTTGTCCCAAAAGCGGCGTATTTCTGAATATTTCCACATAGGCAGTTATAATCCAGCGTAATGCCGGAACCTTGAGAGTTATGACCGCCGCTCCTATTATTCCTATGACAAGGCCTAAAACTATACCCAGCACGCTGACCTCCAGCGTGGTTATTACTCCGTTGAGCAAATCCGGCAGCGCTCCTGCTAAAAAGCCTAAATCAAATCCCATTTGATATGTTCACCCTTCTTTCCGTTTACCGAACTTTTACTTTAAAGAATTTACAAGAAATTGGCTTGTCCTTATTTCCGCCGCATTCCCGAACATCTTTTCCGCGCTGCCTTCTTCAACTATCTTTCCATCCTCCATAAATATAACTTTATCCGCAACTTCTTTCGCAAAACCCATCTCATGGGTTACCACCACCATGGTCATACCGCTTTGAGCCAGGTCCTTCATTGTATACAGAACATCCTTCACACGTTCAGGGTCCAGCGCAGATGTAACTTCGTCAAATAGGATGACCTCCGGATTCATCATCAGGCTTCTGGCTATCGCCACCCTTTGCTGCTGCCCGCCGGACAGCTGGTCGGGGTAGCCGTCGCTTTTCTCGCCCACTCCTACTCTGGTAAGAAGCTCCAGAGCCCTCTTTTTCAATTCCGTTTTATTTTTATTTTTTTGAACCTTTACGGGACCTAAAAGCAGGTTATCCATTACCGTGAGATGGGGAAACAGATTGAAGCTCTGAAATACCATTCCTATTCTCTGCCTTATCTCCTGCAGCGTCAGAGAGCAATTTTTATCGGTTATATTCGTATCATCCAGCCAGATGTTTCCCCTCTGTATGGGCTCAAGCTTATTTATGCACCGGAGCAAGGTGCTTTTCCCCGAACCGCTGGGGCCCAATACGGCAGTTACCTCTCCGGCATTTATCTCTGTTGAAACGCCGGATAATACCTGTAAATCGCTAAAGCTTTTATAAACATCATCAATCCTAATCTTTACCTTACTCATCTGGCAACCCCTTTATATAATCTATTTAGGCTTCAATGGCGCCCATGGACCTTTGGAAAAAATCCAAAACGGGGCAAAGGAACTCTTCTTTGCCCCGATAACGGATACCTGATACTATTCGGCTCTTGGAAGCCCCTCCGGAACATTTGTCCAGTTTTTGAAGAAGCTCTGGAATTTTTCATAGAAGAAATCGTCCTTCTTCATTTCACCAAGGGCGGCATCCAGCCAATTGAGCCATTCTTCCTCACCTTTTCGCACACCGCCTGCCACCAAGGTATTTTCGAATGGCTTTCCGATGATTTTCAGGTTATTGTCGCCCGCCGCAGCTTCATACAGTACGGACTCGTCATGTACTATAGCTACGCCTCTTCCGTCCTTCAAGGCCTTAAGGGCTTCCGACCAGGTTTCATATTTTACTTCCGTTGCCGTCGGCGCCAGCTTTTTGACCGCGGCTTCTCCGGTGGTTCCGTCAAGCACGATGACCCTTTTATCCGCCAGGTCGTCAATACCTATAATATCATTGTTATTTGCCAGAGTTAAGATCAAATGGCCTGTGCTCATGTATATGCTTGTGAAATCGATCTGCTTCTTTCTCTCATCGGTAATCGCCATGGACGCCAGCAAAAGGTCCACCTTTTTGGAAGTCAAAAACGGGATTCTGTTGGCGCTTGTGACTGTGACAAGCTCTATGGCATTTTCGTCTCCAAAGGCGTATTGCGCCAGTTTCTTTGCAATGTCCACATCATATCCCACCTGGCTTCCGTCCTGGGCTATAAAGCCGAAAGGCGGAAAATCGGATTTTACTCCCACCACAAGCTTTCCTTTTGCCTTCACATCTTCCGGCAATTCCGGCAAACCGGTTTCCGACTGCTTTGCCGTGACCCCGGATGTTGTGGAAGACGTTGTGGGGGCCGCCGCGGATTCCGTTGAAGACGGTGTTGTATTTGCCGGACTGCCGCTTGCACATCCGAACAGGAAACTGCTCATTACCATGATTGCCGATACGCATACTAGTGCTCTTTTTTTCATTGATTTTTCCTCCTTTAATTATGGTTGCTTACATGGATCTCAACATCAAGCTGCATTTTCATTTTGGACAGGGGCAATGCCTTTATCACAAGCCCTGTACTGCACGGGTATATCCCTTTGAAATTTCTGGCTATTGCACTGTAGACAGCAAGCCTGTAATCGCGGTCCGTCACATACACCCTCATTTTGCAGATATCGTTTAGAGAGGCTCCGGCCTCCTCCAGCAGATATTTGATATTCTGACAGGCCTGTTCTGCCTGGGCTCCGGGATCATCCTCACCGTGGAATACACCGTCCATATCAAAGCCGTTCTGACCGTTTAAATATATCCTGTCTCCGGCTTTTACCATCATGCTCAGCATGCAGCTGCTGCCTTTTTCTCCGGAGTCCCCCGCATAAAACCCTTTTATATCATGTTTTCTATATCTGGTTACAGCCATGTCCCAAACCCTCCTGCTCCAGTACTGCATCCGCATCTATTTCTATCAGCAATTCCGGCAGGGCAAGCCCGCACACCATTGCAGAAATACAGGGATGTATTCCCGAAAAATGTTTTTCTATTACCTGAAAAGCCCCTTCAAAGTACTTTCTGTCGGTGACATAAACCGTCAGTTTACAGATATTCTCCGGTTTTCCTCCGGCCTCTTCAATCAGGCGTTTTATGGATATACATGCCATATCGGCCTGTTTTATGATATCTCCTTTCCCATGGAATCTGCCGTCCAGATCAAAGCCCGTCTGACCTCTCAATACTATGCTGTCGTTTACTCTGACCGCCATACACAACTCGTTATTTACAATTCTTGAATTCCGGTCCCCCATATTTTCGGGCCACCAGTTTTGTGCAAGATATTTTCTGAACCGTTCCGCTGCCATTACATTATCTCCTTTCAAGCCAAAGAGGCTTCCGCATCAAGCTCCACTAAAGTTTCAGGCCTTCTTAAATCAACTATAATGCAGCTGCAGCAAGGGCTGACCCCGGAAAACTGCTCGCCTATTACCCTGAAGACCTCCTGGCAGTAACGGCTGTCAGAGACATATATGTTTAGCTTGCAAAGGCTGCTGTCCGCTCCTCCTGCCTGGCGTATCAGCTCTTTAATATTTTTGCAGGCCTGCCTTGTCTGTTCTTCTACATTATCCTTTCCGTGAAAGATCCCCTCCGGATCATATCCTGTCTGGGCTTTCAGGAACAGCATATCCTTGAAATGCACCGAATCGCAGAAATCCAAAATGCCCGCATTCCCTCTTCTTTCAATAGTCATACCTTCTCCTCTCAAACAAAACGAGGGCGCCTACACAGTTCACACTGCATATAAACGCCCTCGTTTATTATTTTACCTATTCATTTTTTCTTATGTTTCATAACCTGTGCCAGAAAATGCATGATGGTCATGGCTGCGATCCTGGTGGTCACACCGTTTGTGTCATACTGCGGCGCCACTTCCACCAGATCAAACCCTATTACATCGCAGCCGGCGCAGATGCCGGTCAGCATATCCGTGATCTCGTCGAAATACAGTCCGCCCGGCGACGGGGTTCCCGTACCGGAAACCAGGGATATGTCATAGCAGTCAATATCAAAGGTTATATAATATTTCTTTGCTTTTGGGATTCTGCCAAGTACGTAATTTATTCCTTTTTCATGAACTTCTCTGGCCGGGATTATTACGCTGCCATACTTACCGGCATCATCCCAGTCAGTTTTCTTGCTGCTTCCATATCCGCGCTGTCCGATCTGGATCATACTGCCTATATGTTTCATCTCGGATAGACGCCTCATGGGACTGCCGTTTCCTAAATAAAGGGGGCCTACATGGTCAGTCCAGTCCAAATGCGCATCAAACTGTATCACGCAGATATCGTCTTCTCCGGCTTCATCCAGCGCCCTTCCCACCGGTATGGTTATGGAATGGTCTCCTCCCATAACCACAGGAATGGCCCCTTTTGAGATAATCTTTCTCACACTGTTTTCTACGCTGGCAAAGGAATACTCCACTTCACTGTGAAGGACATCCGCATCACCGCAGTCCACAATACTGATAGGAGCCGCCAGAAGCTGTTCATCCGCATACGGGTCATACATGCCCAGCGGCCCTCTCGCATAATAGGTGGAAGTTTCCCTTATCCGCCGCGGCCCCAGCTTGGTGCCGGAAAGCCATGCCGCGCCCAAATCATAGGGCACTCCCAGAATAGCAACATCCGCCTCCAGCTCGTCCAGATTATTGCAAATAGGATACTTGGCAAAGGAACAAATTCCGGTTATAGGCATATTAATATTCTCGATAGCTCTCACATCCTGAATTAATTTATCCCCGGGAACTTGAGATATATTATAAAGTTTGCGGGATATTTTGTACATAAAAAAAGTAAGGTATTTATTTCACCTTAGCTTTAATTATTAAAGTATTCAATTTCTTTTATCTATTCCTCTATATCTTTACTGTCAAAGTAAGTGGAAAGCTGCACCGCGGTCACAGTGGGGCCGAATTCATGCAGCTCTATCAGCATTTTTTCCAGGGACTGAGAATTTTCAGTCCACAAATGTATCATCATATTGGCGCCGGCATACAGAATGCGGTTTACTTCAACTATTTCCTTTTTTCTTCTGCAATAGACCATAAATTTATTAATGTCATTTTCCTTTACCAGTATAAATACGAACACATATATAGTCTTTCCGAGCTTGCTGTAATCTATTGAAACATGATAGCCTGAAATCACATGGCTTTCTTCCAGCTTTTTTACCCGTTCCGTAACCGCGGGAGAGGTCAATCCAACTTCATTTCCAAGCTGACGCATTGTGATCCTTGCATTTTTCTGCAAAATGTTCAGAATTTTAATATCCGTACTATCCAATGTTTTCGCCTCCCTGAAAAGACTTTTTTCGTCATATTTGAAACAATTATAACAAACTATATCTTATCATACAAGGCGATTTTACCGCTAAATCAGGGGCTCCTTCTTACCGGGCGGAGAAATAATTTTATTCCACCTCATTATGCCGGTTGGTGAAATACATTATTTTTAAACTTTACATAATTTTGTATGCATTGGGTTATTACATTATCTTATTGATGAAGAGCTAAACAACAGTTTCCCTGATTTATCAAAGAAATAACATTTAGTACCCTTAAATGCACAGATCAAATTGTTCTGCCCCCAATACGCCGAATCATACTGAAGCGGTATAACAATCTTTCCTGTTTGGTTGACAGCCCCGTATTTATTGCCTGATTCAACAATTGAAATATTATTTTTAAAGCCGGTAACCGATTGATATTTTATTGGAATAACCGCCTTATCCTTTTTGTCAATAAATCCGTATTTACCGCCTTTTTTAGCGGTGAACAGCCCATTAGACGCATTATAGACAAGAGGCTCATCATATTTAAATGAAACCACCGTACCTCCTGAAAAGTTAACGACGCCGTACTTTCCCTTTTTGCCCACAGACACCATGCTGCCGGCCGTTCTTTGGAGCACCATATCCCTGTCGGCATAATAGTAATCGAAAAGAACGCTGTCATAATCGTAAATAATGGGTATGACGGCTTTTCCCGATTTATTGATAAAACCCATTTTACCATTTTTCTTGACTGCCGCCAATCCGTTGTAAAAATCTGCCGCAGCCTCGTATTGCATCCCGATAACGGTTTTCCCTGTTTTATTGATAAACCCCCATTTGCCGTTATACGAAATATTGCCGTCTCTGTCAACTTTAGCGCTTGATATAATCCTGCACATTCCCTCGTTGAAGCTGAAGGGCTGATCAGATAAGCTTACATTTGAAAACAATACGGGTTGGGCACGGTCAAGAGTAAAAGCTATTTTTCCGTTCTTATCTATATAGCTTGTTTTTCCCGTTATTCCGCTTTGAACCAGGGCCAGCCCATCCGAAAAATACGGATTGAACTCCACCAGTCCTGGAGTATAAGTATTGCACTCGTATTCAAAGGGCAGTACCGCCTTCCCGTTTTTATCCACAATCCCGCCGTATATAATATCGCCGCCTGAAGCTTCAGGCTTTGAGAAGTTTTGATAAAGTCCAAACAGACCATTTTCATTTATGAGGACAGGAGGCCCGGACATACCGTTGATTTTTTCCGGAAACTCGGGCTTTATAAGCTCTTTGCCTGTGACACCGTCAATTATTCCCCAACCGGTGGTCATATTTTCAGAATTAAAATTACCCACGGCAATATATTTTGAACTCAGGTATTGGTAATAGTCATAACCGGGGTACTTATCATTAATTACAATACCGTTCTTATCAAAATATAATGTCTTATTGTCTTTGTAATTAGTGAAATAACCACTGTTTTTATTAAATGCGTTATCGTATTTAATACTGATTATTACTTTGCCCTGGGGATTTATAACACCCCATTTATTATTAAGCCTTACACTTGTAAAGCCTTCTCCCAGTGAATTGATTTCATCATATTTAAACGGAACTATTTCCTTATTGCCCTGATTAATGAAACCCCATTTGTTATTTTTCATAGCGGGAATAATGCTTTGATAATCCTGCCCGACAACAATACTGTCATACGCCGGCGTACCTGCCGAGGAAACCGGCAAAATAAGATTGGCGGTAATAAATAGTACAAGACAAATTAACATTATATTTTTTTTAATCATAATATCCTCCTGAAAATTTAAAATCCGGCTACCATTTATTTTAACAATAAAATCATAATGAATTGCATAAATAACCCAAATGTACACAATATTTAACAGTTTTGTTATAATAGAGTGCCTCTGGGTTTTGCAGCATTAACTCCAAAAATTTTATCAATTGACAATTTTATCAATATTTCAACAATATTTCGTCAATATGCACATTGTTTTTAAATTGTCGGTTCTGTAAAATAATTCTAGCAAACATATGGCTATAACCTGTAACAACAGGATTATAAGTATACCACAAGGAAGTGACCTTATGAAAAAGAAGTTAACAGCAGTGCTGGCATTGGTACTTACCATCGTTGTTTTTGCATCCGGAGTATTTGCAGCGGGTACGATTACAAAAATCCAGGCCTATCTGAACAAGTCCATGGACATTAAGGTCGATGGCACGGTAATCCAGCCCAAAGAAACCGATGGCAGCCGGATTTACCCGATCGTGTACAACGGCAGGACATTTGTACCTGCAAAAGCAATAGCCGAAGCTCTCGGTGCAACAGTAGATTATGACAATTCCGGAAACGGAACCGTTATCATCAATTCATCAGATGACAGTGCAGGCAGGCCCGTCAATGATGCAAATTCGGGCAATACCAGTACGACACCGAAGGATAATACATCCACACCGGGTAATACTACCACCGCCCCAACTACAACTGCCACCGGATCGCTGAGCTCTCCGATCCCGATGAACCAGAAATTTACCTGGTCTTCAACTTATACCTATAAGGACACCTCTTACAGCGGGACCTATTCCGCAACTTTGAAATCTGCAAAAAAGATATCTGCAGATGATGTAAGGGCACTTGATGTACGGATATCGGATGATGATGCAGGGAAATTTGATTTCGTGCTTGTTACATTGGCCTGGGAAGTAAAGGATGCGAAATGCATAAGCGCCTCCAGCAGCATCCCTTATATGTATTTGTCCCAGTTTGGACCGGATATTTGGGGTTCTGAAACAAGCGACAATACTAAATACATTATCGGCGGAATCGATTACGGCTTTGACGAAGCTATTACTGAAAAAGTAAATGCAGCAACTAACTTAAAGAAACTGCAGATCGGCGAAAGCGGTTCTTTTTCAGCAGAAGGACAGTTTGTCATTCCTGTTACAAAAAATAAGACAAATTATCTGGTTATTAAGGATGATGGTATAGGTATGACTGATTATGACAAATCCAAAATCCATTTTAAATTGAATTAACCGGCTGAATAATGATTCAAGCCGATCATGAAATTGAGAAAAGCAGGATGGAGCAAAGCTCTTTCCTGCTTTTCTTGTCATTAAAACCATTCTTTGATATTATTCCGGTTTATCTCCCTTAATATTGACAATAACTACTTCCGGCGGATTGAATATACGCGGCAGGCGTGGATTATATGAAACTCCCCTGCTCACTATATGTGTCAAGGAACCGTGTTTGTAAACCCCGCCGGCATACCTGGGAAACCAGCCCTGATTGGGGGCGTAGAGCCCGTTCAGTATAAAGGGGATCCTTATCTGTCCGCCGTGTGCGTGCCCGGACAATACCAGATCAAAGTTGAATTTTTTATATAACTCTATCAGTTCGGGACGATGGGCCAGAAGTATTTTAAAATCAGTATTATCCTTAAGCTGCGTGAAATTATTATTCATTTCTTCCTGCAGATTAAAATCCGGTCTCTCATAGATTGCAGCATCAGGATCATCAATTCCGCCCATAATAATGTTTGAGTTTTTAACCTTTATCTGCATGTAGTTATTTTCAAGAATAGTGACATCATATTTTCGGATTGTATCTCTTATATTTTTGATATCCCCAGACCAGAACTCATGATTTCCGGTTACATAATATACAGGCCTGAATCCCTTCAAGCCTTCCAGGAACAGCTCAGTGCCCCTTATAGAGACCTCGTCGTCCGCAATATCCCCGGCAAGCGCAATTATATCCGGCTTCTGTTTTTTGATTAAGGAAACAATCTTTGATTGCCCTTCACCATAAATATGGCTGTGTAAATCTGTTATTAAAGCTATGCTTATAGTCTCACCGGCCTCTAATTTATCGGAGGTGATATTGTATTTTCTCACTGTTAGACCGTTATAAAAAGCGTAGAATAAAAGTATGGCAAACAAAATTAAACAAGTAAAAATGTAAATCTTCTTCCTTGTTATAGTTACTATTCTGATTTTATCCGAAAGCAGCTTTTTTCCTATTTGAGTGGTGTCCATATCTTCCCGTTTCATTTACAACTGCATTTTTCTCGCATTACCTCTATTTTACCATTTTTCTATAATGCTGCGATATTAGTTGATTAATACGAAATATCTCTGAAACTTTCATATATCTTATTCATATCTAAAAATATAATATTCTGAGGAAATTCATTATTTTTTGAACATACTACCATTTTATAGGCGTTATCAATAAAATATTGCCTGAAATAGTAATTATCTGCACCGGAGGCTGAGCTGACGGTAATACTATTTCCGAAAATATCTATCGTAAAAGAGTTCAACGGCATTGACAAGCCTTTTCCCACAGCTTTAATATAGCTCTCTTTAGCTGCCCAGAGCTGGTAAAAAAACTCTTCCCTGCAACCGGCACTTTTATTCATCAGTCCTGCAAACTCATATTCCGAAAAAAATCTTTCCGCTATGCTCATATCGATAGGCTTTATTTGTTCAATATCTATTCCCACCGGGCAATTGTCCACCGAACAGACTACCCATCTTCCGGAGTGGGAAATATTATAGTGAACGCCATCATAATTGCTTAAAAACGGCTTGCCATATTCATTTGTTTTAAAAATCAGGCTTTGATTGTTAACCTTTAATTTTCTGCAGAGGACATACCGTATAAGGACATCCGCCATTAATGTTCTCAGCGCATCCTCATACTTGAGAAACTTATGTATTCTTTCTTGTTTCTCCATGGATATGTATGACAGTAAAATATTGAATTTACTGTCTTCAAAAGCCTCATCCAGATTGACGGCATATATTTCTGTCATCTTATGGTATCCTGTTTCTCCTTCAGCCGCTTATTCTATAGCTTTATTACCGGCAAAGGCCGGCTCCTCCTGCCTTAGTACAGCTTCAAGCCATATTTTGTCTTTATTGCACGGGATAAGCTCCCTGACTCCTGCTACTTCATTCAAATCAATATCTTGTACCAGAACATCCTCCTGGGTATCGTTTAAAATTCCCAGTACCTTGCCCCATGGGTCAATTATACAACTATTTCCGACGAATTTCATGTTTCCGTCGCTCCCAACCCTGTTGGAGGCTATTACATATGACTGGTTTTCAATAGCACGGGCTTTTATAATAATATTCCAATGATCCAGCCTGGGAAAAGGAAACGCCGATAATACCGCGTATGCCGAGCAGCCATTGTTAAAATACTTTCTGCTCAGCTCCGGGAACCTGATGTCATAGCATATGAGAATTCCCAGCTTAATACCGCCTATATTAACCGTTTTTATCCGGTTTCCCGGCACAAATATTTCTTTCTCGTTGCTTAAGGGAAACAGGTTTATCTTTCTGTATTTTTCAATCATTTCCCCGCTGTTGTCGAAAATAACGGCAGTATTATAATATTGGCCGTCAGACTTTTCCAGGACACCGGCTATGATGTGGATTCCCAATTCCTTTGATATTCTCTTGAGGGTATTCAAGGTGCCGTTAAAATCATAATCCAGCTCCTTAAACTCCTCCAGCTTATAGCCCACATTAAACAGCTCGGGTAAAACCGCAAATCCGGCGCCCTGCTCCTTAGCCCTTGTCAACAGGCATTCCGCCTTTGCCAAATTTTCTTTTATGTTATTGCTTTTGCAATCCATTTGAATACTCGCAGCCTTAATTCCACTCATAAAATCCTCCTTGAAGCCCTTTTGTATAAGCCGGCTCAGAAGTTGATCAAATTAAAATATATCACTGAATATTAATGTCTCCCGAATGAGTTTCCATGACTATTTCATTCCGCCCGTCTCCCGCTGTGCCTTCAAGCTTGTTTTTTCCGGATTCCTTTACTTTGATTGAAAAACCGCAGTTAACCTTTCCGGATGAAGACTTTGCTTTTAAATAAAACTCAGCGTCCTTCGGAAGGCTTAATCCCAAATCGCCGGAAGTAGATTGCAGGTTTAATGCATTGTCAAAGGATTGGCACTGAACATCTATTGATCCGGAGCTGCTTTTAGCGGTGAGATTCCCGTCAAACCCATTCAGCTTGATATAGCCGGAAGTACTTTTTACATTTGTATTTTCAGCCTTAAGCAAATCAGTATCAATATCACCGGAAGTTACCTTGGCATTAAAATTCTGTAAATTGAAATCTCCTGCATTTACAGTCCCGTTTGAAGCATCAATGCCTATACTTTTATCGTATTCCTTGGGAATATATATGTCCAGCTGTTGACTCTTCATAAGCGCTACGGTAATAGTTTTGTCCCATTTTACTTCTATGGAGGCCTTGCCTTCAGAGGAGCTTACAAGCAGGCTGTAAGCCTGCCCCGAGCCTTTTACCGGAATATTCCCTGAAATATGGGCCCTGATTTTGTTGTCATCTTCGGGTATTAAATTTACATTTACATTATAGCAGTTAATTTCGATATCATTAATATTGCTTCCGTCCAGGACTTTTTCTTCATCTATAACTTTATTCACAATAGAAACATTTTCATCTTCGGCTCTGATAACTGCCCCTTTCACTAAAAAAACTATTAAGGCAATAAACGCTATAATCACTAATCCCAATACAATTTTTTTCATACAATACCACCTTTTTTTATTAATTTTCCATTATATTTTCTATAGAATCCTTTTCATAATCAAAATTGAGAAATCTTTTAAAAGAATTAACAAAATTAAACGGTATGACAATCAGCAGAATAATCAGAAAACTTATCAGCATAACCGTCCTTATGGGAATAATTCCTCCCAGAATTCCTCCTAACGCCATGGCAAACGGGGACAAGCCTTGACTTACCATACTCATAAATGCCAGGACTTTTCCCCTTACCTCTTTGGGGGTGGCAATCTGTACGGATGACATAAGAATAACATTGAGTATGGAATTAAAAAATCCGCCTGCCAGAAGCAGTACTATCATAATAATAAATATATGCTGGAGTGTGAATAAAATAAAACATAAATTAGATGTAATGCCTGAAATTACAAAAATACCAAATTTTCTATCCGGCTTGATCTTAAGTATCGACGTAAGCAGATAGCCAGCCATAGCCCCTCCCATAAAGCACGCTATGGCAATTCCATATTTACCTGGTCCCAAATAAGAAGTTTTCTGAAATAACGGTAAAAACAGCACCAGTGACATATTAAAAAAGAAATTTATAAATGCAATGACTATTATGATATATCTGAGCCCCTTCAGCTTCCACATGAAGGAGAATCCATCCTTCATATCCCTCCAGAAATGCTGCTCACTTTTCTTTTCCTTTTTTGGAGCTTTTACAAAAAATATTGATAGACCCGAGAACAAATATGACATCCCGTTAAAAAGAAACATAAAGGCTGAGCCGGACAATTGCAATAAAAAACCCCCGAGCGCATTGCCAACCATATTGGCTCCGTTTGTTACAACTGCAAATAAAGAATTTGCATTTGTTATTTTTGACGGATGTACCAGGTCTGGAATGCTGGAATTAATTCCGGGCCGGAACACCGCTCCGCAGACACTTAAAATGATACCTGCGGCAAAACCCATCCAGATAGCGATATACCCTTTAAAACTGGCAATAGAAAGCAATAAGATACTTATACCTCTGATTATATCCATTAAGATTAAAAGTAATTTTTTGTTGTACCTGTCAATCATAACGCCTGCAAATGGTGATATAATTACTCCCGGAAGCGTGGAAGCCGCCATCAGCGTACCCATAAGAGCGGTGGAGCCTGTGGCCGCAAGCACCCAGAAACCCAGGGCGATGCTGTAGGCGGCATCGCCCAAAGTGGACACCAGCTGCCCCTGCCACAGAATGAAAAAGCTACTGGTCCAAAGCCTATCCTTTTCATTGGCGGCGGTATTATGTTCTTTTGTCCGGTTAGCACGAAAAAAATTTTTTATATTAACTTTGCTGATATTCATTCAAAACCTCCAAGTATTTCACTTTAAGAAAACAATATTAATATTCTAACATCTATTAATTCCACAATCAACCATATCTGGATTATGTATGGATGCAAGCTATTCTGCAAGATTAACTATATTACAGAATATTTCATAGGCATCACTGATGATGTTATCTTTTATATTTTTGTCCTGGTTTAAATGCACAAAATAATTATGCCCCTTATACCTGTACAGGATATTCTGAAAACCGGGCCCATGTCCCTCATGCCCGACAGCTCCATTGACACTGAATATTCCGAGCCCCATTTTAACCTTATTCTTATCAGGATAATATTCGGAAACATCCAGATAATCAAAAAGCAGTTTTTTATTCTTTATTAGCCTGCAATCAATCAGTGCATCAAGCCAGATCAGCATGTCTTCCGCATTGGAAACCATTCCTCCGGCAGCTCCAAGCGCTGTTAAACCGTAATATGTAAGATCTCTTTTTTCGCTTCCCACATAGCAGTGACTGAAATTGGCGAGGTCTTCCGCTTTGCATAAAAGGGAGGTATTTTTCAGATTCAGCGTGTCACAGATTCTGGTCTGAATAGCCTCCTCAATGCTCATACCCGTTATTCTTTCAATAATCAGCCCAAGTAAGATATATCCCGTGCTTGAGTACATCCATGGCTTGCGGCCCTTCGGCACAAAGTCCTTATCACCCAGGACATAGTTAAGCAGCTCTGTTGAAGTCCATACTTTATCAGCATCGCTCATTAAAATATCAATGAACTGCCTGTTTTTTGTATAATCCTTCAAACCCGCAGTATGGTTTAACAGGTTTTTAATCCGGGTGTCTGTAAAATCAGCGCCGGGATATGCCGTCAAAACTTCCGGAATATAGTCCGTAATAGGATCGTTTAGTTGAAGCAGACCCTCTTCTTCCATTTGCAGAATAATACATGCCACAAAGGTTTTTGTTATACTTCCGATTTTAAAACGCGTGTCTGTTTTCATTTCAATATTTCCATGAAGATCGGCCTTACCCATTGTGTAAACTGCGGGTTTTCCGCCGGCAGGCTGCATACTGACAATCAAACCCGCGGCGTCAAACTTTTTCAGGAAATGCGCCATCCTGTTTTCCAGGATATTTTTTCTGACCTCCGCCTGCCGGCCGCACATTGCCGCTATATCCAATAAATTGCGTTTAAAGGCCTCTCCAATATCTCTTATTGTTTCCGGAAGGAAAGCTTTCGTGTTATAAACTATGGAAAAACGCATGCTGCCGTTACTTGTACTTCCTATAAAATCCAGTTCGAAATCCCTCTCGTTTTCAGGGCTGATATTATATCCATAATCGTTTGCCTCAAGCCGGAATAAAGCCTGGTCATCCCGTAAATCCGTCTGCCCGTGATAGTTAAAGCTTATTTGTGGCTCAACCTGCCAGGCAATGTCCTCTTTATTGCCGGTATCCGTTAGGTATTTTAATATCCCATAGCCTATACCATTGTTGGGTATATTGTGCCTTGACATCGCCGTATTAAAAACGTATCCGGAAAGACTTCCGTCTTCAGGTGCTTCCAGCAAAACCGGATACATGGATGTAAACCAGCCTATGGTTCTGCTCACGCTGATTTCATCAAAAAGCTCTTCCCGTCCATGTCCTTCAAACATAACAGTATGCCGCCCGTTCCCCGTCCAGGAACAGAGCGCCGCGGACAGGGCTGCCAGCAGTATATCAACAGCAGTGGCATCAAATAAGGGGACAGCCTTTGTCAAAAGAAGTCCGGTTTGTTCCGCCTCCAGAGTGAAAGTATAGACCGCGCTGTCATATATGGTATTGGCTGAATGCTCAAAATCACAGGGTATTTCCTGTATTGCCCCGCCTGCAATTCCCTTCCAATAAACCTTTTCTGACAGAAAGTTTGAACTGTTGCCGTATTTATAAAGTTCTTCGGACCACTGCCTGACAGAATGGGTTTTCTGAGGCAGCTGATATTTTTCATTTTTTAAAAATTGATTATACAAAATATGCATATCATTTATAAGTATTCCCCAGGATACCGTGTCCACAACCAGGTGATGAATGAGTATGTATATGTAATCCTCAGCCTCCGTCCGAAATACTATGACATTCATGACAGGACCGTTGGTTATATCAACGTTTCTTTGCAGCCTGCCGATTTCAGCCTCCATTACGGCTTCTTTATGCTCCGGCGAAACAACATTTACCGCCCGGAAATTAAAGGGATAGTCCAAACCGCATATCTCTTCACACATTTCATTGCCCGTGTCAATAAAATGGGCCCTCAGAGCGTCATGATATGCCTGAAGCCTTAAAAAGCTCTCTCTTAAAGCTTCAATATTTACTTTTATTTCAGCTTTCAATAAAACGGACTGATAAAAATGCTCCTTTTTCTTCTTTTTTGTGTCAAAAAACCATCTCTGTATTGGAGTCAATTTGACGCTGCCTGTTACAAGGCCCTGTTCCGCCTTGTTTTCTCCGGAAGTGACAATTTGCGCCAATTCCTTGATGTTTTTATGCCTGAAAATATCTCCCATTTTGATTTTCAGGTTTTGCTGGCTGAGCATGGATACCACCTGTATTGCTTTAATGGAGTCTCCGCCCGAATTAAAAAAGTCATCCAGAATACCAATACCTTTTCTATTGAGCACTTTTTCCCATATATCCACCAGCAGCCTTTCATATCCGCTTCCCGGGGCCTTATATTCCACTCCGCTCTCAAGATAATCAACAGCTTCCGGCAAAGCCTTCCTGTCTACCTTTCCGCTTGTTGTTAACGGCAATTCCTTCAGTCTCATAAAATGTGACGGTATCATATATTCCGGAAGGCTTTCAGCAAGTTTCTCCCTGATTTCCGTTATAGTTACCGGCTCATCGGAAACAATGCAGGCACAAAGATATTTATTATTATTTTCATCATCTCTGGCAATTATAACCGCATCTTTTATTTGATCCAGCTTTAATAATTGCCCCTCTATCTCATCAAGCTCTATTCTATACCCGCGTATTTTTACCTGGTGGTCCATTCTGCCTATGTATTCCACATTTCCATCCGGCAGCCATCTGGCCAGGTCTCCCGTGTGATACATTCTTTCTCCATTCATAAACGGGTTATCCGCAAATCTTCCGGCGGTCAGCTCCGCTCTGTTCAGGTACCCTCTTGCCACCCCGCTGCCGGATATGCACAGCTCTCCGGGAACTCCCACGGGACAGAGCTTCCTACCCGGATCAACGACATATACATTGACATTGTCAAGAGGCTTACCAATAGGAATACTGAGCTGCTCCTCTTCGATTTTCCCGATGGGATATCTTGTGGCATATATTGCAGCTTCCGTGGGTCCGTACAGATTTTCCAGTCTGACATCAATATCCAGCTTAAAGAATTTCTCCACACTGTTTTTCGTAATGGCCTCTCCCGCAACAAAAATATATTTCAGCATTTTTATCTGCTCTTTTTTGTTTTTGTCGGTTAACAGTTCATCCAGAAAAATATTAAACATGGAGGGCACAAAATTAATATGGGTAATTTTATATTCCCGAATGCTGTTTATTATCTGGCTTACATCCCTGTGTTCCTTATCCGGGAGAATATATATACTCCCTCCGCCCATAAACCATCCGAACAGCTCCGCTACAGAAACATCAAAGGTATACGTGGTTTTCAACAAATATCTGTCGCAGGATCCCAGAGGATAATGCCTTTGTAAATCCATCAGAGTATTTACCACATTGAAATGGCTCAGCATCACGCCCTTGGGCATTCCAGTGGAGCCGGAGGTATATATGACATATGCCAGATTCCCGGGGGTATTGACAATATCCAGGTTTGAACCGTCGCCGGAGTATATCTGCCGTTCGTCTATATAAACAGTCTGTATGCCGTCAAATATATTATTTTTTAAGCTTTTCAGGGTCAGAAGGATACGGGCCTTGCTGTCGTCCAGCATATACCGTATACGGCTTTCCGGGTATTCCGGATCAATGGGCATATATGCACCTCCCGCCTTTAAAACGGCCAGAATGCCCACCATCATTTCGCAGGACCGCTCCACAAGGATTCCGACAATTTCATCCGGCCCCACTCCTTTTTGCCTTAAAAGCCCGGCCAATTGATTTATTTTGCAATTAAGCTCCCGATAAGTAATTTCTCCGCTTCCATATAACACAGCCGCTGCATTAGGAGTCCTCCCGGCCTGTTCTTCAAACAGCTGCTGTATTGTTTTGCCTCTTGGATAATCAGTTCCCGTACTGTTAAAATCAAACAGTATTTCATTTTTTTCTTCGCCGGAAAGCATGTCTATTTCGCCTAATACAGCTTCAGGATTCTTCACAATATACTTCAGAATATTTACCAGGTGCCCGCCTATTCTCCGGGCCGTTGTTTTTTTAAATAGCTTTGAACAGTAGCCGAGGCTGAACTTAATGACCTCCTCCTCATCCATTGCTTCTAAAATCAGATCAAATTTGGATGTGGAGGTTTCAATTTCATATGGGCTGAATTTAAGTCCTTCCAGTTCAAAATACATGATACCGGTATTCTGGTATGCAAACATAGTATCAAACACCGGATTTCTGCTTACATCTCTTTTTATGTCCAGTTTTTCAACCAAATCATCAAACTGATAATCCTGATTATCATATGCTCTTAAGGCATTTGCCTTTACTTCGCCCAGGAAATCAACAAATTTCTTATCCCTGTCAGGGTAATTTCTCATGGCAAGCGTATTCACAAACATGCCTATAATATTCTGCAGATCGGAATGAGAGCGGCCGGCCGCCGGCGAACCCACAACTATATCCCGCTGTCCCGTGTATTTGGACAGCAGGACGGTATACCCCGCAAGCAAGAGCATATACATGGTAGCCCCCTGGGATTTTGCCAGGTTTTTCAATGCACCGGCGGTCTCATGGTCCAGCTCGAATTCTATTTTATCGCCTTCCGTACTCTGTGTCTGAGGTCTTTTATAATCAGCGGGCATATTTAAAGTGGGGATTTCATCTTTAAATACCTCCGTCCAGTAATGCTGCTGGCGAAGAATTTCATCTTTCCTGCCAATTTCCTTTTGCCATTCCGAGTAGTCCTTATACTGTAATTTTAAAGGCAAAAGACGCATTCCGGCATAGAGCTGAGCCAATTCCTTTACTAAAATGCCCATGGATGTGCCGTCCGAAATAATGTGATGAATATCAATCAGAAGAATGTGTACGTCGGTATTTTTTACCCTTACCAGCTCTACTCTTAACAGCGGAGCCTTTTCAAGAACGAAAGGTATGATAAATTCTTTTACTCTATCCCCTATCCGGTCTTCTTCACACTCACTGCGTTCTATTCTGAATTCCACAGCTCTCTCTATCTTTTGAACAGGTATACCTCCAGACATCCTGAAGGATGTTCTCAGGGCTTCGTGCCTGTCAATCAAAACCTTGAATGCATTTTCAAGACGTCCCATATCCAGTTTGCCGGTTATTTTCATAGCTGCGGGAATGTTGTATGCCGTACCGGCCTCATCTATCCTACTCAGAATATAAATCCTTTTCTGGGCCTGGGACAATATGTAACAATCATCTTCTGTCACCCCGGCCTTTGGAATTTCCCGGTATGATACCGTTTCAATCTGCTTTAAAGTATTGATTATTTCCTGCCTGCAAGCTGCTATTTTTTGTTTCAATTCGTTATTAACCAGTTCCCGCGGCCCTATGATCTTAATTTTGCCGTTGTCATGGCTTAAAGTTATATTTTGCTTTTTCAGATCTGAAAGCATCTCTGTGATATTCATACTCATATTTCCTCCTCCACAACATCGCCGGCGCTGTCACAACTATTCTGCGTCAATGATATCAGGCCTGCCAGAGATTTTATGTCCGGATTTTCAAAAAATACTTTTATTCCAAGGTTTACATTGAACTCTTTATTTATTAATTTTATAATCTGCATAACTTTTAGGGAATTTCCGCCTATTTCAAAAAAATTATCCCGGATGCCTACCCTGCCGCTTTCCAGAACCTGGCTCCAGATCCGGGTGAGCTTTTCTTCAACTGCGTTTTCGGGAGCCGTATACTCCTTTCCTGTATTCCCATTTACGTCAGGCCCTGGCAATGCTCCCGCGTCTACCTTTCCGTTACCGGTAAGCGGCAATTTATCGAGGAAAACGAAATATGCAGGTAGCATGTACCCTGGAAGCTCCCTGCCCAGGAATTCCCTCAGTTCTGTGGCCTTAACCGGCTCATCCGAGGAGATATATCCGCAAAGATACTTACTGTCGTTTTTTTCCTGTCTGGCAATAACTACGGCTTCTTTTACCCCCTTATATTTTAAAAGCCTGCTTTCTATTTCTCCCAATTCAATCCTGAACCCGCGTATTTTCACCTGCTGATCCATTCTGCCTAAAAACTCTATTTTGCCGTCTGGAAGCCACCTTGCCAGATCACCTGTCCGGTACAGCAGCCGGTTGCCGGAGCTCTTATGGGCAAATGGATCGGGAATAAATTTTTCCTCACTAAGCTCAGGCCTATTAAGATACCCATTTGCAACCCCGTCGCCGCCTACCCACAATTCCCCGTATACTCCCACCGGCTGTGGATTTCCGTAAGTGTCAGCAATGTAAGCTGTAGAATTGGATATGGGCCTGCCTATTGGAATATTGTCCCCGTAATCCCGGTCAATGGGGAAACAGACTGAAAAAGTGGTATTTTCAGTAGGCCCGTAACCATTTATCACAACAAGATGTTTGCAGATCTCCCTGACCATGTTTATGTATTTGGGTGACAACACATCCCCACCTACAAGTAAATACTTCAGCGGCATGAATATTTCCGGTTTCTGCTGGGCCAGCTGGTTAAACAGCGGTGAGGTAAGCCACAGGGTTGTTATGTTGTTTCGGGCCAATTCCTCTCCAAGCCTTTCAGCATCCAGGATTGTCTCTTCATCCGTCAGATGCAGCTGAAGGCCGTTTAGCAGGCTTCCCCAGATCTCGAAGGTAGATGCGTCAAATGCGACTGCTCCCGTCATCAGGATCCTGTCTCCCTTTTCAAACCTGATATAATTAGTATTTTTAACCAGTCTCACCACATTCCTGTGGCTGATCAGAATCCCTTTAGGCCGGCCTGTGGAGCCCGAAGTATACATAACATACGCCAGGTCCCCGGCGGAACCCTTATATTCTGTTTTAACCGTGATGTCAATGTCCGGGCAGTCCTCCAATTCCTCCAAATATATGATCCCGCCGGAGGGGCACACAAAGTTACCGGCTTCCGGAACATGCTCCTTACTGGTTAATAATACCGGCGCCGCCGCATCCTTTAGCAATGCGGATACCCTTTCCCGTGGGAAATTCGGATCTATGGGCAGATATGCGCCTCCAGCCTTTAATATTCCCATTATCCCCACAATCATATCAATTGAGCGCCGTTCCATTATCCCTACCATATTGCCGGGTTTCACCCCTTTTTCCCTCAGTACTGCCGCAAGAAGGTCCGCTTTTCCGTTTAACTCCCCATATGTCACCCGCATGTCTTTATAAACCACAGCCGTATTGTCCGGCGTCTTCTCAGCCTGCTCTTCAAACAGCTCATGAATTGTTTTATCCCTGGGATAATCCGTTTTTGTGTCATTGAATTTGTACAGCAGCATATTCCTTTCCTGTTGTGAAAGAAGGCATAATTTATGTATTTCCCTGCTGTCATCCTCCGCAATCTGCTCGGCAACTGTTCTTAAATGCAGCTCAATATTGTCCGCTATTCTTTTGTCATAAATACCGCCGTCATATATGAGCTGAAATTTGAGTTTTTCACCGGGATAGGCGACTATATTAAAGCTGTAGTTTGTCTGTTCCAGAGCTTTTATGGCATCAATTTTAAAGCCCTGAGCTTCATTGTCCTCCAGCATCCCGCTGTCCATGGAATAATTTTCATATACAAATATATGATTTATCAGCTCCTTGTTCAGTTTGCTCAGCGTCTGGATTTCAGACAGATTCATGTAGCTGTGCCTGTCATTTTCCAGGGCCTCACTCTGTACGGTTTTTAATAAATCTCCGACGCTCATGGACGGCTTTAGTTTTATCCTCGTGGGCAAAGTATTTATGAATATGCCCACCATTTTTTCTATCCCCGTAAATTCCGGATTTCTTCCTGAAACAATGGTTCCAAATACCACATCGTCAGTATTGTTATACCTTCCGAGAATAATACCCCATATGCATTGCAAAACCGTATTGACAGTCACATTGTTATTGCCGGCAAGCTGTGTAAGCTTACCTGTAAGCTCCCTTGAGAGTTCAAATACTTTTTCCTCTCTTTGATACGGTTGGGCGGCTCCAGCATGGGAAAGCCTTGGAATATATACTTTTTCTTCATAGCCGGCCAGGTATTCCGCAAAATACTTTTCTCCCGCTTCACGGTCCTGTGCTTCCAGCCACCGTATGTAATCGCTGTATGGCCTTGTATCCTGCAGCTCATATGCCTCATGCCGCATGGTCTTCCCATATACTTCAAACAGGTCGGAAATAATTAATCCAAGGCACCATCCGTCGGCTATTATATGGTGGTGGCTCCATATCAATTTATAGCCCTGCCCGCTTATCCTGATTAATGCCGCTCTCATTAAAGCCTGCTTATTCAAATCAAAACCTTCCTCAGCATCCTCTTTAATAAAATTATCCACATATTTTATCTTCTCCCCGGCAGCTTTCTCCGAGATGTCAATATATGCGAACCCGGCTTTCCTGTCCTTTATTACAATCTGCCTGGGCTCTCCGGTAATTTCGTATTCAAAGGCCGCCCTTAATGCCTCATGCTGTTTCATTACCGCATTGAAACTGAATTCCAATGCATTAGCATCAATATTTCCGCTTATATCCATGACCGTCTGCTCGAAATACGCCCTGGAATCCGGATCCTCCAATGCATGGAACAGCATGCCCTTCTGCATATTGGACAGGGGATATATTTTTTCAATTTCAAAGCCGGCATACTTATTCCCGATTTCCGCCAACTGCTCCAGGCTTATTTCTTTATCACCGTAATCAGAAGGAGTCTTTTCAGAGTCTTCTTTATGTACGCAGTGATGGATAACCCATTCAAGATTTACCTTATATCTCTGGTTCAGCTCTTTTATGACATCGTCGCCGTACTCGTTTTCACTGTAGGACGTGCTGACCGTCAAACAGCCGTTTACCACAGCCGCCGCTATTTCCAGCGACGGGATCCAAGCAATTTTATTGCCGCTGCTTTGACCTGACGGCAGCCAGGATAAAGAGAACAGGTCCGAGTGGATATTGTCCAGCTGACCCATATAATTAAACAAAACAGGCGGTTTTTCATTCTGCGGCAGCTCTCTGTCCTCCAGAAGATATTTTAGAATACCATATCCGATCCCCTTGTTCGGAATTCTTCTTATGGTCTCTTTTACCGTTTTAATGTTCAGGGATAATTCCTTTTGCTGCCGCAGCTCCACATTGACAGGATATATTGCGGTAAACCAGCCCACAGTTCTGCTTGTATCCACGTTTTCAAGTATATCCCTGCCATGTCCCTCCATAAATATTTCAAAACGGTTTTCCCCTTTCAGTTCCCTGAGAGCAAGTAATAGAGCTGTTATTAAAATGTCGTTGATTTCGGTGTTGTAAGCTCTGTTTGCCTCTCTTATCAATTGTCTTGTGGTTTCTTTCTCAAGGCTTATGCTGAGTGTTTTAACACTCTCAAACTTTTCCCGCCTATTTTCCTTGGCATCTATAAACAGATTTTTCTCATACAATGAGTTTATAACCCAGAAATCCTTCTCTGCCGACAATTTTCCGTTATGAGCATATTCATTTATTTTCTCGGCAAATACTTTATAGGAATCTGTTTTATGCGGCAGTTCAGCCTCCTGGCCCTTTAAAGCCTTTTCATATAAAGTGCCGAAATCTTCAAGCAATATGCGCCAGGATACGCCGTCTATGACCAGATGGTGAATAGCGATCAGCAGGTGTTCACCCTTCTCCGTTTTAAATATGCACAGCTTTACAAGCGCTCCTTCACTTATTGATATTTCCTTCTGCATATTTGAAGCAATCAGCTCAACTTCCTCCTGTTGGCTTCCCATGCCCCGGACGTCATGTACATAAAGGTCAAACAGCTTTTCCTCCGGCCCTCTGTATCGCTGGCTTATCCGGCCGTCTTTCCGCTCGTATACCATACGCAGCGCATCATGGTGCCGGATCAATCGCATAAATGCCCTTTCTACTATTTCTTTGTCGAAACCGTCCTCTCTATAAAGCATAATTGCATGATTGAAATGGTTTACTTCCTCGGGATTGTTATTAAAAAACCGTTTCTGAATTGGCGTCAATTCCACAAGACCTTCAACTGGTTCATCAGCTTCGGCAGCTTTGGTTTCTCTCGTTACATATTTGCCCAGGGACTTTATGCATGGGTTTGCAAATAAATCCTTAACCTCCATCCTGAGACCGGTCCGGGACAGTAAAATCATTATTTGAAGCGCTTTTATGGAGTCGCCTCCTATAACAAAGAAATTGTCCCTTATTCCTATATTTTTAATACCCAGGACTTCTGTCCATGCCTCCACAAGTTTTTCTTCAATCTCGTTCCGCGGAGCCTCATATTCCTGGTTATCAACACTCATTTCCGGATCAGGCAATGCATTTCTGTCCAGCTTTCCGTTTTGTGAAAGAGGTAACCTGTCAAGCTGTACAAAGTGTGAGGGCATAAAATAATCCGGCAATTCTCCGGCCAGAAACTCTCTGATTTCTTCCGTCGCTACCTTTCTGTCCGATACTATGTATGCGCACAAATACCGGTTGCCCGTATGATCTTCTTTTACTGCCACCGCCGCCTCTTTTACATACTGATTCTTCAGCAGCTGGGCTTCGATATCCCCCGGTTCTATTCTGTAGCCTCTTATTTTTACCTGATGGTCAATTCTGCCCAGAAACTCTATATTTCCGTCAGGCATCCGCCTTGCCAGATCTCCTGTGCGGTATATTGTCTCTCCGGGTACAAAAGGATTGGGAGTAAATTTATCCTTTGTCAGCTCAGGCTTATTCAGATATCCTCTGGAGACGCCTTCTCCGGCAATGCACAGTTCTCCCGGCACTCCCGTAGGGCAGAGCTCGCCCCCTTTGAGTATATATGCCCTGTAATTATTCAGAGGCTTCCCAATAGGAATATTCGAAAACTGCTTCAGGTTTTCGGAATTAATGTTAATACATGTTGAGTCCACACAGCATTCGGTGGGACCGTATACATTTGTAACAACGGGAGTGCCTGGCATTCTTGCAAATAACCTTTCCAGAGTATTTTCAGGCAGTTCGTCCCCTCCGATAATAAAGTTTTTTAATCTCAGATTTTTATTGCCTATCAGTTCCGAATCGGCTATCATTGCCAGATGTATAGGCGTCCCGTCGGTTATCTCTATGCCGTTGTCCAGGTAGAATTTAACAAGCCTGTCTCCCTCCCGCCGGTCATCCTCGGGAACAATGTACAATGAGTTTCCCAGCAGCAGTGCGGCAAAAATCTGCTTGACCGAGGCGTCAAATGTATATGGAGCAACCAGGGCTATATTTAAACCATTATTGTAATTGCTGTAGATGCCGTCCGACAATGCGCAGACCAGATTTACCACGCTCTTGTGTTCTATCATCACTCCTTTTGGAGTTCCCGTTGTTCCGGAAGTGTAAATTACATATGCCAGGTCCTCCGGATTATTAACATTGCCGGGGTTGTTTTCTAATCCCCCGGAATACAGGCGTTCATCATCCAGGAAAATATAATCCGTTATTTTGTTTAAATCCTTCCGGGCCTTGGAAGTTGTGAGCAACAAATGCATATTGCTGTCTTCGGCCATGTAATCTATTCTGTTTTTGGGCAGATTGGGATCAATGGGCAAATAAGCCCCCCCGGCCTTTAGAATGCCCATTATTCCCAAAATCATTTCCACAGAGCGCTCTGCCATAATACCCACAACGGTATCCGGCTTTACATTCTTTTCCCTCAGAATATGGGCAATCTGATTGGCTCTGTAATTTAATTCTTTGTACGTTAAGGACTGTTTTCCCGAAACAACGGCCTTTAAACCGGGATTCCTTTCGGCCTGTTCTTCAAAAAGCTCATTAATGGTCTTCTCCCTGGGATAAGGGGCATCCGTCTTATTAAATCCGTAGATAAGCTGATTCTTTTCACTTTGAGTTACTAATTCCATATCCGAAATGGATATGTTTTCATCATTTATTATGGAATTCAGTATATTGGCGAAATATTCTCCCCATCTCTCAATAGTTTCCTCCATAAACAAATCTGTTCTGTAGTTTAAATTCACATTGAAAAGCCCGTTTTCTTCCAGGATCTCAACAGAAAAATCAAACTTGGCCGTTTTCAATTTATAATCATAATTTTCAACATCCAAGTCTTTAATTCTGAAAACACGGTCGTTTGCATTTTCATAAATGAAAATGACATTAAACAGAGGATTTGTATTAAGATCTCTTTTTATATTGAGTTTATTAACAAGCAAATTGAAGGGATAATCCATGTTTGCATATGCTTCAAGGCAGCTTTGCCTTACTTCCTTCAGGAATTCCGAATATTTCTGCCGGCTGTCCGGAAAATTCCGCAGCACGATGGTATTTGTATACATTCCCACGCTATTGTCAAATTCCCCGTTTTTGCGGTTGGTCACAGGTGTTCCTATGAGTATATCCTCGTTTCCGGTCAATTTGTGGAGCAATATGTTAAAAGCGGACACCAGTACCATAAACAGTGAGGTTCCCGTCTTTCTGCCCAACTCCCTCAGATTTGACACAGTGACTGAACTGATTTTCATTTTTACCGTATTGCCTTCACTTCCCAATGCCGCCGGCCGCTTGTAATCTGCGGGCAGATTTAACTGGACTATGTCTCCGGACAGCTTTTTCAGCCAGTACGCTTCATTTTTCTTAATATTGTCCGAATTCAGAAATTCTTCCTCAAATGCGGCATACTCCCTGTACTGGCGGACTGCGGGCTCTAATTCCCTTCCTTCATACAGCCTAATGAATTCCTGGGTCAGAATATTTACCGAAAGCCCGTCGGCTATGGTATGATGCATATCGATCAGCAGCAGGCTTTCAGCCTCCGCGGTTTCAATTACGCTTACCCTGACCAGCGGCGCATTTGACAGTTCAAATCTCCTGACGGTTTTACCTATCAGTTCATCCAGATCCTGCGAGGCTTCCCTGTGAATTACATCAACCTTGAAATCAACCTCCGGCAGGACCTCCTGCAGAAGTTCATTGTCCCTGATAAACAGTCTGGTTCTCAAGCTCTCATGCCGGACAATCAAGGATTTGAATATTTCCTCCAGCCTTTTTATATCCAGCTTTCCTTTTATTTTCATGGTTCCGATAATATTGTACGTATCCGTATCACTGATATTGATCAGAGTATAAAGTCTCTTCTGGGCCAAAGACATGGGCGCTATGCCTGTTGTATCCTCATCTGCCGCAAAGCTGTCATCCTCCGAGAAGCTGAATCCTCCCTGCCTTAATTCATAAATGCTCTCCTTAATCTTTTGAACAACAATGTCAATGTCTTCCTCAGTGATTTCGGTACAGAAGCAGCAGGTTCTTCTCTCCCATGTGTATATACCCTTGTAAAGCAATAAATAGAAGAAAATATCCATTTCTATGGGCAGGAGCGAAAGATCGTACTTCCCAAAAGATTCAAAACGGAATTGAGAACCAAAATATCTCACCCGTACAGGCACTTTTTCTGTTTCAAAAAATTCGTTAATCCTGCCCGCAAATAATTCCGTCTTTCTGTTAACTTCATTCTGCAAGGCTTCCCCTTTTTCTTTGAGATAAGACAAAGCTGCATAGGAGGCGGCCATAGTAAGCGGATGCTTGCAGAATGTCCCCGCAAAAACAACTGTGCTTTTTTCGGGCATCGAAAGATCGCCAAAATTCCACGCACCGCCGTCAATCATATCTATGTACTCTTTTTTTCCGGCTATCATGCCTATGGGCATACCGCCCCCGACAATTTTCCCGTAGGTCACTATATCCGCTTTAATGCCAAAATAGGCCTGCGCTCCTCCAGGATGAATCCTGAAGCCGTTGACCATCTCGTCAAATATTAATATAATACCTGTTCTGGCGGTCAGCTCTCTTAATTGGTGCAGGAAGGCTTTGGGATGAAATCCCGGCTTTCTGCTTTGTACAGGTTCCACCAGCACGGCGGCTATTTCCTGATGATGCTCTTCAATATATTCGATAGATTCCTGGGAGCCGTAAATTAAGCTCACCGTATCCTTTACCATACCGTAAGTCGTACCCTGGGATGCGGGAAACGGCCCTTCTTCGTCGGAATCTGTCAGTACGCCGTCAAAGGTGCCATGATAAGAGCCTGCAAACCTTACAATCCTATCTCTCTTTCTGGCGGCCCTGGAAATTCTCAGTGCCTCCATAACAGCTTCCGAGCCGGTGTTGCAAATAGCAACCCGCTCAACTCCGGTGAGCTCGTGGACCAGCTGGGCGACCTTACCTGCGAGCTCACACTGGGGCCCCAGCTCAAAACCTCTGCTCAGCTGGTTTGCTATGGCATCTCTGATAAATGGGGGATTGTGCCCAAAATAATGCACCCCGTATCCTATGGCCAGATCTATATACTCATTTCCGTCAATATCCCAGAACCGGGCGCCCTGGGAAGTCTTTGACACCACAGGGTACAGGATATCCTTCATGGAAAGCCTGAAGTTAAGAGAATTGATCCAGTCTGACAATACGCCTCTGTGTGCCGAAGCATATTCTCTGGACGTTTTGGTCTTTAATATATATTTCTCCTTAAAATATTCCAGGAACTTTATTTGAGCGGGATTCAATTTATCCTGTTCAAATATCATGGAACCGTAATTCAGCTTTGGAAATACCTTTCTGTCCGGAGAACTGCCTGCCGGATTGTCCTGAAAATATTTCTGTTTGCTTATGCTTTTCACCATTTCCAACTGCTGCTGGATATTTCCCAGTTGATGATCCATAAAATTCAAAAAATCCGAATCTATAAACTGTTGGCCAAAGCTGCTGTCAATGTGATCCATAGCAATGCTGTCA
Organism: Bacillota bacterium; assembly: GCA_023397905.1. Lineage (GTDB taxonomy): Bacteria > Bacillota > Clostridia > Acetivibrionales > DSM-1351 > Ruminiclostridium. The sequence continues at coordinate 41,520 of JAEWSZ010000061.1, forward strand.
GGCATATTTGCATAAATATGGCCGGCAATCCTGGATACTGAATTTAATTCCATCAAAAATTCATTAAGCGAAATGTCCAATCCGTATTTATTGTCAATCCTCTTTTTAAAATTGATTAGAAGGAGAGAATCAAAACCCAATGAAAATAAATTGGTGTCCTCATTTATTTCTTCCAGTTCCAGACCGGTGATGGTATGTATTATCTCCTTTAAATCAGCTGTGATCCTCTCCCTGTTTTTTTCTGCTTTCACGGTTTTCACACTGAGGACCGGGAGCAGCGTTGCCGCGGCTGTGTCGCTTCCGCTTTGTTCCTGGGAGGTTTTGCCCGAGCCGGTGGTTGAGGGAATGCGGTTATTTAAATCAATCCAGAAGCTTTTTCTCTGGAAGGGATAATTGGGAAGAATAACTCCCGCCTTTTTATATGAAGAATAAAAAGTATCCCAATCAAGCTCGACGCCGCGCAGGTATAAGGCCACGGCCGAGTCAAGAAACTGCTTGTATTCATTTGCACCCTGCCGCAATGACGGCGCGAAAAGGTAATCCCCCTCTGGCAGGCATTGGTTTGCAAGACCGCAAAGCGTGGCTGTTCCTCCTATTTCGATAAAAATAGTGTATCCCAATTTCTTTGCGGTTTGGACTGCATCATAAAATCTTACCGGGTTGGACAGATGACTGACCCAATAGCCTATCTTGCCCATAGACCTGTCATCTTCAAGCTTTCCGGTTACAGTGGATATTATATCCACATGGGGTTTTCCATATGAAACGCTTTTAATTTTTTCGAAATAGTCATGTTCATAGGGCTTCATAAGAATCGAATGAAAAGGATGGGAAATGGGCAGTTTATCGCAAAATACCCTTTGCTGCTGTTGTATTTTATCAATAACAATATCCACTTCACTGTGCAGTCCTGAAACGGTTGTATTCTCCGGACCGTTCACAGCGGCAACCGAAACGTTTCTGCAGCCTGTTTCGCTAATTGCCGACCTTACCACAGCTTCATTTGTCAGAACTCCGACCATTTTGCCCTCCGCCTGTACGGAATCCATCATCTTTCCACGATAGGCAATCATTTCTGCAGCATCGTCCAGGCTCAGTAAACCTGCGTAGCAGGCGGCGGAATATTCACCGATACTGTGCCCTATAACCGCTTTCGGCTTTATTCCGAGGGTATTCCACAGTGCGGCCAGCGCATATTCAATGGAAAATATAATGGGCTGGGAGTATATCGCCTGCTGCAGCAAGCCGCTTTCCGAACCATACAGGGCTTCGGTAACAGATATATCAAGTAAAGACTTAAACTTTTCCTCACAGAGGTCAATCGCATTTTTGAAAGTCTCAGAAGTTTCATAAAAGCTTCTGCCTATGTCCTTATATATGGAACCCTGGCCTGTAAACAGGAATACCACATTATCACTTAAAAAGCTCTTATAGTCCGAGGCAAATTCTTTAAACTGTTGTTCATTTTCAAGACAGCTTTCCAGTTCCCTTATAAAGCCTTCCTTATGCTGTGCAGACAGGCCAAAGCGGTAATTCAGCCCTCCCCTGCTCATATTTGCCGTATAGCATATGTCATTTATGGAGGATTTTGTTCCTGACAAATATTCCTTCATTCTTATGACGGTCTCCCTCAATGTATTATCGTCCTTGGCGGATAAGGTCATAGCGTGCCACGGCAGCTCCTGCCTGTCTCCGGGAACCTCTTCCGGGGCTTCCTCAATAATGGCATGTGCAAGCGTTCCGCTAAAGCCAAAGGAACTGATGCCGGCCCGTCTTTTTTGCCCGCCGTTTTTCCAGTCCATTGCTTTATCTGCCACATGGATATTCTTCCACTGTATATTGGGGTTTGGGTTGTTAAAATGGATACTGGGCGGTATTTTACCGTTCTTCAGGGCTAATATTACCTTTATCAGGCCCGCGATTCCCGCCGCCGCTTCCAGATGTGCTATATTTGTCTTTACGGCTCCAATGAGCAGGTCCCTGTTCCTGTTTTTAAAGACCTCGGACAGAGCCTGGACCTCGATAAGATCTCCCAATTCCGTACCCGCTCCGTGTGCCTCCACATAATCTATGTCCTCCGGTGAAAGGCCGGCCTGTTCCAGCGCCTGTTTTATGACATTTCTCTGAGATATGCCGTTGGGAGCTGTGAAACCGTTGGTCCTGCCGTCCTGTCCTACGGAAACGCTTTTTACCACTGCATGTATGGAATTTTTGTCCTTTCCGGCGTCCGCAAGTCTTTTCAATATGACTATGCCGCAGCCCTCGCCTCTTCCGAAACCATCCGCAGAGGCATCGAAGGCTTTGCATCTGCCGTCTTCCGACAAGCCGTTGATCTTGGAAAGGCCTATAAAAGACTCAGGGGTTAAAATCATATTGACTCCGCCCACTATTGCCATATCGCATTCGGCCTTTCTCAGGCTCTGTACCGCCGCATTCAGGGCGACAAGCGAAGATGAGCAGGCGGTATCGAAAGCTATGGAGGGACCTTTAAAATCATAAAAGTATGACAATCTGCCGCAGGCAGCATTAAAGGAAACTCCGGTAACAGAATAGGAGTTTATGTCCTCCGCATTTCCCGAATGTATTTGTGCTTTTATATAATCTGCGGAATTAATACCTATAAATACGCCTGTACTGCTTCCCTTCAGTTTTTCAATGTTCAATCCGGCATTCTCCAGAGCTTCCCAGCTCACTTCAAGCAGCAGCCGCTGCTGCGGATCTATGGAGCTTGCCTCCACAGGGGAAATTTCAAAATGCCTGTTATCAAATTTATCAATGGGGATATTGAGGAACGCACCGTTCCTGGTGTACATTTTCCCAGCCTCATCCCTGTTGCTGCTGCAGTACATATCACTTGGAAAGCGGCTGTCAGGTATTTCAGTAACAGTATCTATACCATTTTTCAATATCTCCCAGAATGCGTCAGGATCGTTTGCGCCACCCGGAAAACGGCAGCCGCACCCTATTATTGCAATATCCTCGTTTGACTTGCCGCTGTTGATTTGATTTGATAAATTTTCAATTTTATCGGCGGCTTTTTTTAATGCAATCTTATATTTGCTGATATCCTGTTCCATACCAATTCATCTCCATTTCATTCATTACAGGAATGCTTCCCGGCACATTATAGCAACGCGTTTATTTCCGACAGTATGTCATCAGTACTCTGTACACTGTCGGTCTGTCCCTTCTCAAGTTCTTCAGGGAACAATACTTCGGACACCAAATAATTTGAAAGCTTCCTCAAGGACGGGTAATTGAAGAATAAAGAGACATCCAGCTGTGAATTGGTCAGTTTGTTGACTTCATTCCTCATAGAGAAAATCATCAGAGAATCCGCTCCCTGCTCCATAAGCGAAATGTCTAAAGCTGGCAGCTGGTCGCCCTGGAAACCCATTATCCTTCCGGCCTGTTTTTGCAAGTGGCTTAAGAGCAGCGCTTTTCTTTCTTCTTTCTTCAATCCCTTCAGTTCTGCAAGAATACTGCTTTCCCTTTTGGAACCCTCCGCATTTACGGCAGTACTCTCACGGCCGGTCAGCACTTTTGAAAGGAAATCGTCGATCTCTTTAATCCCCAGCGCATTTGCAAACATACCCCAGTTCACATCTGCCGCAAGAACATTCGAATAATTTTCATTAAATAATGTGCCGATAATTTTTATTCCTATATCAGGGTGTATGCCATATATACCCTGCTTGCGCATATACTCAATTACACCGGAATCCTGAGCCGCCATTCCCGAACCCAGCCACGGCCCCCAGCAGACCACAGCTGCCGGCAGATTATTCATCAGCCTGTATTGTGCAAATATGTTCAGGAAATAATTTGCCGCCGCATAGTTGCTCTGCCCGACATTTCCGGTAATCGATGTTATGGAGGACAGCATTATGAAGAAATCCAGGGACTCGTCGATAAAAACACTATGCAGATTAACAGTTCCCTTGAGCTTTGCATCCAATACTGAAGAAAAGCTTTCCCAGGTTTGATCAGCGATCATCTTGTCCTCTATTGTGCCTGCGGCATGCACTATTCCTTTCAAAGGAGGCATACCCGCATGGATTGCAGCTTTTAGATCACTGACTTCCTTTTCATTGCATATATCAGCCTGGGCAAGCATTATATTCACTCCCTGCCCCATCCATTTCCGGAGTGTTTCAGCTGTGCTTTCCCCCGGGCCTCTTCTGCTGACCAGAACTAAATTGCGGGCCCCATGATTTACCAGATATTCGGCATATACCATGCCCACGGCGCCTGTTCCACCTGTAATCAGATAAGCGGCTTCCTCCTGGATTGCCAGTGGCTGTGACACCGTTTTTTTACTATTCCCTGCCAGGTCGGAATGCTTTATAAGCCTTAGTACATACCGCCCCGAACCAGTCCTCAGGAGCAGCTGCTTATCTTTTCCGGCGCTTATTTCTCTGGCTAAGGCTTCCTTATCCTCTTCCAGAACCTTTGGATCGATGTCAATAATTCCTCCCCATATTTGAGGATGCTCTATTCTGACTGTCTCGGAAAATCCCCAGAGCGTAGCCTGTGAAAATTCCAGGCTGGTTTCATTTTTTACCCTGTGGACGCCGTCTGTGATTACCCACAGCTTTGAATTACCCGATATTTTACTTTGGGTTAAGGCCTGCACAAGGTATAAAAGCCCTCCGCAGCTTTTTCTCTGCTTTTCCAGAAGAGTCCCTGCTTCCAGATTTTCATTTTTCAAATCCATGTCTGCAAGATATACAAATTTTAAGTCAGCTGCTTCAAATCTGTTTGCCAAGCTGCCGATAAGTTTCACAAAATCATTTTTACTATCATATGAAATCTTATAGGCATCATCCTGTCCCTCAGCATAACCGCTGCCTTCATGTACGACAACAGTTTTAATCCCGTGCCCGGACAGAGCCTTTTCAAGGTTAAAGCCCACTCCCGCGTTGTCCATAAACAATATGTATTTTTCATTATCCCCATACTCCGGATTTTTGCTGCCAGACGCCTTTTCTACCCAGTTCACATGGTAGAACATATGACTGTTGTTACTGTTCATTTCTCTCAGAAGGCTGTTTCTGTTGGTTAATCTGGCCATAATCTTTTCTATTGTAAAAACAATCTCACCATTTTCATTGTAAACATATATATCTCCGATAATGACTTCCTTCTGGACCTCCACATTTGTATGGCACCAGAAATATTGAGCGGGAGTATAGTGATAGGTGAGCTTTGCAATTGAAAACGGGATCATGGTCCTTACAGTGTCCTCCGCATTTTTGGCTTCCATTCTTGTTGTAAGCTCGGAAATAGGTATTGCCGACTGGAATATGGAATCTATTACCCCTGGATACAGGATGTATGCCCCTAAATCAGGAATACCTTCCAGAGGCCTTATGAGACAAATTCCTTTGTTATCCTTCTTCCATACTTTTTCAATCCTTCTAAAACCCTCTCCCAGATTAAATCCGAAGCTGGTAAGTGAATCGTAGAAATCAAAGCCCGTATCATCTTCGGGATACATTTCTTTGAGTTCTTCCACAGAGATCCTCATGTTCTCCGAATTGCTCCCGGCCTGCACACTTCTCATATTGCCAAGGCAGTGTTTCGTCCAGCTTGAATTGTCCGCCTTGTTGTCCTTGCTTACAATCTGGAATTTTGTGCTGTCGCCGTGTATGTTTTCGACATATACCTGTACCGTTCTTTCCCCGTCATTTTCCACCAGCAGGGGAGAACGGAATTCAATATTTTCAATCACACAGGCTGAGGATGAATTGTCAAGCTGCCTGGACAGTGATAAAAGCATGGAAATATGAGCTGCGGCCGGAGAAATTGAGGTATCAAAAATTATATGCTCTTTCATAAAATATGGAGTTTCTGCAGTAAAAATCCTCTGATAAACCATTGAATCTTCCAGGAACGGAGTAGTGATCCTTTGACCGATTAAGGGGTGCAGATCACTGCCGCCGGCAACTCCGCCTGCTTTTTCGTGTTCAAATACAGGCTGTACCCAGTACTGCTTTCTGTCAAAGGGATATGTGGGCAGCTGAACGGGATTCCAGCCGCACTGTCCTCCAATATCAAAATTGGCCCAGTCTACCCTGAGACCCATGGCATACAGCTCGGCCATGCTCAAAGTCAGCTGTTCCCACTCTGCCTTCTTCCTTTTAAGCGACGGTACAATTGCAGCAGTCCCGTTTAGAGTCATTCCGCCCAAGGAAACCAGTGTCCTGTCTGACCCGATCTCTATTATTAACAGCTCCTTCCCGTCTTTCAAGGCAAGCATTGAATGATAAAAATCCACCTTTTCCCTGATATGCCGTGTCCAATACTCCGAATCTAAAACATCGTTTTCATCGAGGATTTTTCCTGTCAGGGAGGATAAAAATTTTATTTCGGGCTTTTCAAATTTAACCTCGGAAGCAATTAATCTGAAATCTTCAAGAACCGGTTCCATCAGCTGCGAATGAAAACCGTGGGACACCTTTAGTCTATTGACTTTAGTACCGCTCTTTTCCGCCTTTTCCAGAATACTTTCAACCGAGCTCTTATCACCTGATATGACAATGCTCTGGGCGGCATTATAAGCGGCAACTGAAACCTTGTCCTTATAATCGTTTATCAGAGACATGACTGTTTTTATATCGGCGAATACTGCTCCCATGGAACCATGTCCGGGAGCGGAATCCATCAGCCGTCCCCTTGCCGCCACAAGCTTTACTGCGTCATTAAGGCTCATCATCCCTGCAGCCGCAGCCGCCGCGTATTCCCCTATGCTGTGTCCCAGCACTATGTCCGGAGTGACGCCGAAATGTTCCCATAACTTGTACAGGGAATACTCCACTGAAAAAATGAGCGGCTGTGCATAAAGGGTTCTTTCTATCTCATCTGCGGATGCAGCCTCTGAATAAATCAGCTCGGTAAGCGACTTTAATATAAATGGCCTGAACAACCTGTTGCATTGGTCAAATGCCAGCTTGAACACAGGGTTGCGTTGATACAGTTCTTTTCCCATACCCACGTATTGCGAGCCCTGTCCCGAAAACATGAAGACAATCTGAGGATTTGTTCCAACTGCTTCCTCACTGTCCATATTTGTGAAGGTACCATCCTTATTCTCGCCCGACAGGAAATTTTCCATCTTATCGATAAACTCTTCCCGTGTTTTTCCAATCACGCTGAACCGGTAATCAAAATCAGCTCTGGTTATATTTGCGGTATGGATAATATCTTCCAAAGCATGCTCCGTATGGACTTTCATATATTCCATATAATTTTTTACGCCTTGGAGCAGAGAATTCTTTGTTTTTGCCGACAGCTTAAGGATCAGGCCGGTATCTCCATCAGAGGCTTTTATCTTTTCAACCGCCGGCGGTTCTTCCAATATGATGTGGGCATTGGAACCCCCGAACCCGAACCCGTTCAATCCCGCTCTTCTGATCCTGTCTCCATTCTCCCAGGATACGTTGCTGTCAACCACCTTTACGGGAGCGGAATCCCATGGAATATACGGATTTGGAGTCTTAAAATTCAGGTTTGCCGGTATCACGCCATGTTTAAAAGACAGCAGCACCTTCATGATACTGGCCATTCCTGCGGCGGCTTCCAGGTGCCCGATATTGGACTTGACCGATCCGATTTTTAACGGATTGCTCCGGCTTTTGCTTTGTCCGTATACTTCCATAACGGCCTTTACCTCGATTGGATCCCCCAGAGGCGTACCCGTGCCATGCATTTCCATATAATCTATGTCCGCCGCCTCCAGTCCGGAATCCTTCAACGCCTTCTGAATAACCTTCTGCTGTGCCAATCCGTTTGGAGCGGTCAAGCCGTTGCTCTTTCCATCCTGATTGATGGCAGTGCCCCTAATGACACCATGGACATTGTTATTTTCCTTTAGCGCATCCGACAGTCTTCTTAAAACAATAACACCGGCTCCTTCTCCTCTTCCGTAGCCATTTGCCGAAGCATCAAAGGTTTTGCTGCAGCCGTCCACAGATATGGCCTGAAGCTTTGAGAAACAAATGTGTGCCAGAGGCGAGAGAATGATATTCACGCCTGCCACCACAGCAGTATCTATTTCACCTGATTCCAGGGCCTTGCACGCTATATGCAGAGCGGTCAGAGATGATGAGCAGGCAGTATCTACGGATAAACAGGGGCCCTCAAAGCCAAAGGTGTAGGATATCCTTCCGCAGCATGTGCTGGAGGTTGTGCCGGTCAGGGAATATGCATCTATTCTGCCGGTATCGCCTGAATTTCTATGGGCCATGGAATACTCCTCTCCAGATATTCCCACATATACACCTGTGTTTGTCCCAAAAAATCTGCCAATGTCCAGGCCGGCGTTTTCAAATGCTTCCCAGGTAAGTTCAAGCAGCATTCTCTGCTGAGGGTCAAGGGCCACCGCTTCTTTGGGTGAGATATTAAAAAACGGCGCATCAAACCGGTCTACCGGGATATTCAGGAATCCGCCCAGCTTTGTGTACATTTTACCGGGCGCGCCGACATCCGCATCATAATATTTTTCAGAATCCCACCTATTGTCCGGAATCTCGCAGATCCCGCTTCTTCCGTTTATCAGAACCTCCCAGAAGCTATCCGGGTCGTTTGCCCCTCCGGGGAAGCGGCAGCTCATTCCAACCGCCGCAACTCCCTTATGGGCTTTTCCGCCTGTCAATGCTTTGTCTGAGGCGCCCGTTTCGTTTAATTCCTTCTTTTGCAGCGTATCATATATGTAATCCACTAATTTATTGACATTGGGATAGTTAAATACGGCAGACACCGAAAGCCCCATGTTCATATCCTTTTCTATTCTTTCGATAAATTGAGGTATATTGATTGATACCATCCCAAAATCCGTAAATGCAGCATCATAGTCTGTTATTTTTGTCTCCAGAATTTCTTCTATTACATCTCTGACATAGGACAATAATTTTTCTCTTGTAATACTGCCCTTTACGCTGTTGTGATTTGAATTTTCCTGTTGCAGCATCTTGTGCACCTCCTGTAAAACAGAATTTAATTCTCCGCTGTTGTACCTGCCGGCAAGCTCCGTTCTTCTCACCTTGCCGCTTGTTGTTTTAGGGACCTCCTCCAACGGAATGACTTCATCAATAGTCAGACCGATCTTTTCATATAAAATATTTTTAATACTTCTTACGATTTCCCCGAACTTATCAAGCTTTTTCTTGTAATATACAAAAATAATGGCCTGCTCACGTTTAGTACTGTTATTGAAGCCATTGCAGGCAACATATTTATTCATGCCGTCCTTGTCATAGTACTCGCATATAGTCTGTTCTATATCGCTGCATGTATAATTCACACCGTTGACTGTCACTATCTCTTTGGCCCTGCCTACCATAACAAGATTATTATCCGAAATAAAACCCAGGTCGCCGGTGCTCAGCCATCCGTCGCTGCCAAAGGTCCCGTTTGTTGCCTTTTCATCCCTGTAGTATCCATGGGAAACATTTCTGCCTCTTACCTTTATATGTCCGATCTCCAGATCGTCTAGTTTTTTGCCGCTATCATCAGTAATAGCTATTTCAACGCTTTGAGGCGCGGCTCCCAGCTCCACAAACTGTATGCCGTTATCTTCGTCCCCATCCGGGCAATATTTTATTTTTCCCCCGATGGATATGCACTTTCTATCCAGGTTGTGGACTTTCATTTTCTGGCCCGGTACGCTGCATGTGACCACCAGCGTTGCCTCGGCAAGACCGTACCCCGGCAGCAGAGTATCCTGGTTTAATTTATATTTTTCCATATTTGAGCAGAATTCCTGACACAGGTTGTATGATACCTGTTCCGCACCCAGGATAATATATTTTACGCATGAAAGATCCCATTCCCTGTTTGAAGCCCTGGTTTTCATAAATTTCAGCAAATGCTGCATTCCAAATGACGGAGTGCCGAGAACCGTCGCCCTGTGCTGATTTACCTTGTCAAACCACAACAGGGGAGAACGGATATAAGTACTTGTGGGGATAAAATACTGGTTTGTGCACAGGAGAATCGGCGCCAGGTGGAACATTACCAGGCTGAAGTCATGTGTAAGAGGCTTCCAGGTCAGAAATAAATCATCACCCGTAAAACCCAGATGATCTACCATATCATATATATTGGTCAGGACATTATCATGCTTTATAGTAACGCCCTTTGGATCCCCGGTTGAGCCGGAAGAGAACTGGATATATGCCAGATCATTATTTGGAGCCGGAAGGTCAATATTTTGATTTATATCAGCTTCAATATCAATATTATTGAAATCAGTACTTCTTGAAGCAATATTATCAAATAAATCCTTGTCCTTTAAGCCATACTTGTCATCGCCGATCACCGACAGAAAATCGCCTTTATCATAAATCAAATACGGATCATCCAGTTTTCCCCATACACTGAACAGCTTACTTCTTGTATATTGGTTATTTACAGGCGCAATGGGTATTGGGATATAATTCCCCATAAGGCATGCCCAGAAGGAAAAAATCAGCCCTTTAAGATTGAAAAATTGAAATACAATTTCAGAATTTTGCTTTATATTTTTATTTTTCAGATATGTATATACCTTATATGCCTGATGATACAGCTGATTGTATGAAATGAATTCCTCCTGATCCATTGAATTGATTAAAGTAACACCTTTTTCAGTTTTCGCCGCTCTTTTCAGAGCATCAAGCAAGTTATTTATATCTCTGTTTATCATAATGCACCACCTCGATAATAATTTATTTAGAGATCTTAAGCTTTAAATAGTCCGGAAAAGGCTGTATCTGCGAACAATCGCACTCCAGCAGGGCTGCGCCATCCTGTTCGTGTACTTCTTTGAAGCCTGCAAACTTATAGGTAACATACATCATACGGTTGCGGTCATTTGGGATATATTCGGCATAAAGCTTTACCCCGGCTTCTTCTGCCAGTCTCATGACATAATTCAGCATAACCGTGCCGACTCCTCTGGACATTACCCTGCAGGACATCAGAAGAAGCTTTATGGTCCAGCGGTCTTCTTCTATTTCCAAAAGTGTAAGTCCGATTTTCCCGTATGTGCCATACTTATCTTCCAGTCCCGTAATAAAAAGCTTGTGTTTGTCAGAAGTCATAAAATTGCTCAGCTCTTCAAAAGAATAGGTATATCCGGTGGTGTTCAGCTGATGTGTTCTGACGGTCAGTTCCTCTGCCCGCTGCAAATCGCCCTTCTTCACAGGAGAAATGGAAAATATCATATTTAATGAAGCCAGAAAAGCCTCCTGGGTTCCGATAAACTCCTCCTCGCACTGCTTTCTTTTAAGGTCGTTCATGTACATTTGTCTTCTAATCCGGGAATCTTCGGTTATAAAACGGGGATTCATTTCTTCCATTTCCAACATCGCGGATATATCTTTTACGTTAATACACAGGACTTCAGGTGCTGAAAAACTCACTTCATCCAGTTCAAAAGGCTGGTCATCCACAAATGCAAGGCTGTCGGTCCCTATATTTAAAGATCCGGCAATTTGTTTTATTGAAATTGATTTGGGATTCCAGCCAATCTGGGGATACAAGAAATATTCATCAATTCCAAATTCCCTGAGCTTTGACACAGCCGTGTCATAGTCGTTTTTGCTGGCTATTGACTGCAGTATCCCCCGGCTGTCAAGAGTCTTTATAATATCAAGAATATCCTTGTGAATTACAACTTCATTATTCTCAAGCAATATGCCGTCCCAGATTGTATTGTCCAGATCCCATACCACACATTTGACTTTCTGTTTTTTCTTCACTTCTTCCTTACACAGCATACAATCAGCTCCTTCTAAAAGCATTAGTTGCTATCAGCACTTCATGCATCTGGCTTGTACCCTCAATTATTTCATTTATTTTTGCATCCCTGTAGTATCTTTCAATGGGATATTCATTATTGCAGCCCACAGCCCCATGAATCTGTACTGCGTCTGCGGCAACTCTGTTAACCATTTTTGAAGCGAAATACTTTGCATTCCAGGTTTCCAGAATTGAGTCAGGGTCCAGCGAATCCTTCAGATAACCTGCATTGAGACATAACAACCTTGCGGCTTTTATATCCACAACCATATTGGTTATCATTCTCTGGATCAGCTGGTGTTGCCTTAAGGGGACCCCGAACTGCTTTCTCTTTCTTGTATACCTCAAAGAGGCTTCAAGGCAGGCCTGAGCCAGACCTACGCATCCCCACGCGATGGTATATCTTCCATAATCCAGCGAGCTCAATGCCACATGGGATATTCCCGTACCTGCATTTCCTACCAGGTTTTCCTCGGGTATAACGCAGTTTTCCAGCTTTAACTCCGCTATCATTGACGCCCTTGCGCCTATAAGTCCGTTAATGGGCTTAATATACAATCCCGGCGTATCCCTTTTAATAATAAAAGCCGTGGGCTTTTCATCCAGCTGGGCAAAAATCAGAAAAACATCAGCTATCTGCCCCATGGTAATCCATCTCTTTGTGCCATTCAGCACAAAATTTCCCTCTGATTTTACCGCAATAGTTTCAATGCTCTTTGCATCACTTCCCACATTGGGCTCGGTCAATCCGAACGCCCCAACAACATCTCCCTTTGCCATTTTGGTCAGCCAGTAGTCCTTTTGTTCACCGGTGCCCCACCGGTGAATAGCCAGGGCGGCCATCCCATGGACTGTCAGAAGACTTCTGACCGAAGAACAGCCTTTTCCTATTTCCTCGTTCAGTATCCCTGAGGAAACGGCGTCCAACCCCGAGCCCCCGAATTCCTCAGGTATCATTGAACCGAGATATCCTTTTTCACCAAGCTTTTTAACTATTCCGGCATTCAGGCGTTCCAGCCTGTCGTCTTCTGCGGCATTTGGAACCACTTCGTTTTCAACAAATTCCTTTGCTTCGGATTGCAATTTGGCCTGTTCAGCCGTAAGCTCCAGATTCATCAAGTATTTCACCCCCAAAAACATATCAAGATTATTTCACGCTATCAGAGCCTTGCTTGTGACAAATTCAACAATGGAATTAATCGTCCGGAAATTATTGAGATCAAGGTCCTTATTGTCAACCCTGATTTTAAAATCCTTCTCAATAAACATTACCAACTGCATGGCAAAAAGCGAGTTGACAAATCCCAATCCAAAAATATCCTGATTGTCCGAAACCTCCTGGCTGTTGAAATAACGGGACAGAAATGCCCGTATTTTCAATTTTGTCTCTTCCATAATGAAATCACTGCCTTTCATATGAATTTATTTTTTATTTAATTTCATTTCAGTAAGAATAATTATAAAAGCCCTTACCTGTTTTTCTTCCGCAAAGACCTGCATCCACCATCTTTCTAAGAAGAGGGCAGCATCTGAATTTGGAATCCTGATAGCTTTCATAAAGTATCTCCAACGAATCCACCACCGTATCCAAACCGATTAGATCAGCCGTTTCAAGCGGACCCATTTTATGTCCGAAGCACTTTTTAAAAATATCATCCACTGCCTGCGGCGATGCAACCTGATCCTGGACCACAAATGCGGCCTCATTCATCAGTAAATGGGACAATCTGTTGGATACGAAGCCCGGCAAATCGTTTACAAGTATCATTTCTTTGCCCATAAGTGAAAGCAGCTCTTTAGTGGCAGCAATTGCGGCCTCACCGGTATGGTAGCCTTTAATCGCTTCTATAACCGATTTCATGGGTACAGGATTCATAAAATGCGTACCTATGACCTTTTCAGGTCTTTTTGTAAGCGAAGCTATTTTGGTAATTGATACGCATGATGTATTTACAAGAAAAATACAATCTTTTTTGCATATCTCATCAAGGCTCTGATAAACTGATTTCTTTATGTCCCACTTTTCCGGTACATTTTCTATAACAAAATCGGCCTCCTTAAGCTCCTGATACTCAGTAGTGAAAATGATCCTGGAAATCACCGCCTCAATATCCTCCGCCACTTCCGTTTTTGCAAACATCCCCTGAAATCGGATATTTCTTTGTATTTCTTCCCTGGCTCCGGTTAAGATATCTTCCGAAACATCTACAAGTATGGTTTCAAATCCTGACTGTGCAAGGTTCTGGGCAACCCCTTTTCCCATCACTCCCGCGCCTATTACTCCTATGGTTTTCATTGCTTTATCCCCACCTTATAAATAATTTGCTAGAACTCTATTAATAGTATCAGTAACACTTTCCGCATCCTCCAGGATAAAAAAGTGGCCACCGTTAAATTCATAAAGACCGAATCCTTTCATGCAATACTTTGCAAACTCTGCCATATCCTGCTCAGTCATTGAATCCTCCTTGCCGAAAAAGACGGAAACATCACAGTCAAGTCTACTTTTCTTCTGCAAGAAGGCATATGTTTCAACAATTTTGAAATCGTTTCTTATAATTGGTATAAAGAAATCCAAGAGTTCACGTTCTGCCAGAACCTCTTCCGACATGCCCCCGTATCTTTTTATGGCATTAATAAACGCATTATCCGGCAGTTTATGATATTCCGTTAACTCACTTGTATCATCAGGAGGCTTTCTTCCTGAAAAAAACAAATGAACCGGGAGGGGAAAACCTCTTTCTGCAATTCTGTATGATAATTCAAAAGCAATCACAGAACCCATGCTGTGTCCAAAAATTGCATATGGCATATCACTTTCCACCTCATGGCGAAGCAGCGTAAAAACATCACTAACCGCATCTTCAATATTGTTATAATGAGGATATAATGACCTCTTGCCCCTTCCCGCCAGCTCCAGAGGAACTAATTCGATTTCTTCCTTCAAATACTTCCTCCACTTGTTGTAAATCATTGCAGAACCACCGGCATAAGGGATACAGAACAACTTTATCTTATCCATAACAACACCTGACTTTTTTATTAGTTCCATTTGATAATACATGCCCCGGATGTTAACCCCGCGCCAAAAGCACTGAGAAATATAACCTTATTATCAAGCATGTTATTTCTGTTCAGTTCATCCAACAACAGCGGAACACTGGCAGAAGAGGTATTTCCGTATTTTTCAATATTGGTTGGGAATTTATCGACAGGTTGTTCAAGTCTGGTGCGGACAGCCTCAATTATTCTCTTGTTAGCCTGGTGGAGAATGAAATAATCTATGTCATTTACTGAAATACCTGTTTTTTTTGTAAGAAAATCGACATCCGACTTCACAGCCGATATTGCAAATTTGTATATTTCCTGTCCATTCATTTTTATAGCCGGAGAGCTTTGCCCATCACCAAAAAAGTAATTATTGCTGCTTATTCCAGGTATATATAAATTGCCGACCTGCCCCCTGGTTGTCAATCTTATTCCCAATAAGCTGCTGCCCTCCGATAAGACCACAGCACCCGCCCCATCTCCAAAAAGCACGCAAGTCGATCTGTCCTGCCAGTCCACAAGCTTGGATATTGCGTCAGCACTTACTATCAGAATTTTTTTAATTCTTTGTGCCATAAAATATGTATTCGCAATCTCCAGGGCGTAAATAAAGCCGGAACAAGCGGCATTTATGTCATATGATACACAATTGGCCTCAATTCCAGCTTGAATTATGCTTGCAAGTGATGGCGAAAAAAAGTCGCCGTGTACTGTTGAGCAAATAATAAGGTCCAGGTCCTCCGCAGCCGTATCAGCCTTTTCCAAAGCTCTTTTTGCAGCTGAAACAGCCAGATCGCTAATACGCTCCCGGCCGCACAGCCGCCGCTGTTCAATTCCGGTTCTGGAAACAATCCAATCATTATTTGTATCAATAAAATTGCTGAATTCGTCATTATTAACAACTAATGAAGGAACCGCACTGCCGGTTCCAATAACATTAAAGTTCATAAACTCCTCCATTTGAAACTCCTTTATTTTGCATGTACTTTTTTAATTTTTTTAAGCTCCCCTGGAACTTCCGGCTGATAAAAAAACAAAAAACATGCCGTACTGACCGATATGCTTGCAGCACATAGAACAAATGCCGCAAAAACTCCCATACTCCTGTTAATCAACCATGATAATTTTCTCATTTTCCCGCCTTCCTCTCTTTGCGATAATTAAAGATACAGCTACGGTTAACATAGCAAATGAAATACTCAAAAATATTATTTTGTCATTTGTAAAATTAATAACTATAACCAGGCTAAAAAGTACAAATACATTTAAAATTCTTGTCTTTTTTCTAAACGTTATAAATTCTTCTTTAGAGAATGGTTTATTGACGTTATCAACCGGCGCCAGCCAGATGATAACCCATGACGCCATAATAGCCAGGGTGATTGTAACTATCTGCAGCAGCGAAGCTTCCAGTCCGGATACCAGCTTTATAACAAAAGTACAGATAGCCAGCGTTGCAAAAAATGTAATTTGGCACTTCAAATGTGAGCTCGCATGATATCCGCCTGCAAAAGCCCTGAAAGCCATAAATGTAAAAATGTATAAAAGAACTATGCTTTCCAGTCCGAAAAGTGCGGAAACAGCAATAGAGACGATAGTCGGAAACACTGCTGAAATTATGTATTCCAACCCGTAAATACACATTTCTTTTTCTTTTTCACTGATAATTTTATTTTTAAGAAGTGTAGCTGTTACTTTCTTCGATATTTTAGTTATCATTTTTTCCTCACAAATAACTTTTGTTAGGAAAAATATAACATGTAGCTTTTTATAAATAAATAATTTTTACATCAATGGTAATTTTTGTGTAATGAGTGGTGACATCAGCAGGCTTTTATGGCAATATTTAAATAAAAAAGATTATTGTCAGTAAATATATTGATATTGCCTTCGTATTTTTCAATTATATGTTTTATGTTTTTTAATCCAAAACCATGATTTTCGGTGTCGTACTTTTTTGTTGAAATGACATTATCCTTAATATTTATATCGCCTTGAAATGGATTTACAACCGATATGAATATCTGATTATCTTTATCCAATATTTTTAGTTTAATCTCTTTTTTAACAGCATTATCGTCAATCCTCAGACATTCGTCAAGTGCATTGTCCAATGCATTTCCGAGTATTATGCATATATCGATGGGATCAATATTTAAATCTTCCGCAATCGTTATTTCATGAGTCAGCAAAAATTCATATCTGAGGGCTATTTTTAATTTTTCACTTATTATACTGTCTATTACCAGATTACCTGTATTTATCAAAGTTCCCTTGCTTCTTACTTCGTTCGTCAGATCCTGCAAATATTTTTCCATTTCTTCAAATTCATTTAAATCCAGAAAAGTTTTCAAAACTATCAGATGATTATTCATATCATGCCAGATGCTTCTGATGGATTTGTTATTGTCCAGCATGCGTTTATATTGATCTTGCTGGATTTTCAACTGTTGCTCCGAGATAATTCTTATCTTGTCCAATTCCGTTATTTTAATAATTTCATCAAATATTATAAATATTGATATGTTGATAAAAATTAGCACCAACAATGTAAAAAATATTGGCATCAATTTGCTGGAAGAAAAATTATAATCCTTTATGGCATTAATATCTGCGGAAATAAAGCTTGCTATTGGTACAAAGATTAATATCAGCCAATATTTAAGCGCGATGTTTTCACTCTTTGATTTCTTAAATCTCAATATAGCCTGAAAAATCAGAATCAGCAATATTTTTGATGTCACTGCCGCCGTTAAATACAGTAAAGGAATATTGACAACATTTTCAAAGGAAATTCCCGAAAATATTGCTATTGAAAAACCGGATATTGCTTCTGTAATTCCCCCGAAAACAACCACGATAAAACCATAAAAAATTCTAAGGAGAATATTTCCTCTAAACAGAATCAACGCTATTGACAAGTGAAAAACCAGGGAGACCAACATGAAATACAAGGATTCCGATATAAAAAAACCGCAGACTACGGCATAGATTAAAGACATGGAAGCGCATAAAATAATCCAGAACTTCTCAAATGCTTTTTCCATAATGCCCGATAAGAATTTTATACTAATAATGCAATCAACAATTGATATAATAAAAACAAAAATACAATTCAATATTTTTATGCTCATAATTTACCCCAAAACATAGTTAGAATATTTTGAATAAAATAGCCTATGTTTCTTTCTGCTTAGTGGTACTTTAATATTTTTACTTAACAAAACATTCTGCTTTTCCACGGCTTTTACATGTGCCAGATTAACCATGTAACATCTATGTGATTGGGCAAAATTGAACTTTTCCAGCCTTTCCAATTCATTTGAAAAGGACGAATAGGTTTTATACATTGATTCTTTAGTATAAAAGAAAACTTCTCTGCCGTAACTTTCAATATACAAAATTGATGATACATCTATTGAAACCACTTTTGTTCCGCTATTAATGGTAATCATCTTATTTTGCAGCTCCAGATTATTTACGGCCTTTTTGAATACTTCCATGAACTGGTCGGAAGTTATGGGCTTTAAAAGGTAATGCAACGCGGATACCTTGTAACCGTCGATAGCATAATCCGGATGACTTGTAATAAATATAATGCTTGCTTTTTTGTCGTATTTCCGAATAACTTCTGCCACTTCAATCCCATTCATATTTTCCATTTGAATATCAAGAAAAAAAATATTGTAATAGTTTTCATCCTTTACAGATTCTATTAATCTCTCTCCGGAATCAAATGTGGCAATATCCAGCTTGTAATTACCTTTTAAGCCATTTAAATGTGATAATAATATATTTTGAAATTCTATCTGATCATCACATACTGCTATTCTCATTTCTGCCCCCTGTATAATTTCGTATTACTATTTTATAATTAATTTCTATAAATTTCAATTTTATCCTGCCTTTGGTACTTACATTTTACATTTTTTTAACCAGAAAATAATACATTGATTATACGTCCTGATGGTCATTCTGATATGGGATTAATTCTCTGCCGAAAATAAATAATGCACCATGTAAAAAATCAGTGCTTAAAAAAGCCCGCGGCAATGCCTGGCTTAATATGTACAGGGTGAATAAGGAAGCAGACATAAAATATTAAAACAATAGGCTGGAAGGTAAATAGACCATTTTTATTTTAAAGGGGCCGCTGAGCAGCCCCTGTTAATTATTTAATCGTTACCAGTTATTGCCGTTACCGATTTTTGTGATTGTAAAGTTCGGGCATCCTGATTGTCCGTAGATTGGCATAATGCCCGGGTTATTGATCTTAACATTTGTAAAGCTTGCTCCGCCTACAACCGGACCTTGCCCGGATTCAGCCAAAACTACAAGCTTGATGCCATAACGGGTAGGATTATTTATATTGATATTTTCCAGGCGGACATTCTGCATTGACAATGCTTCAGGGTACTTGGTCTGGAACATTATACCGTAGTAAACCGGGTTGTTAATATCAACATTCTTCACAAGAATATTCCTGAAGGGTCTGTCACCGCAGAATAACCAAATCGCTCCGAAATTCTGATAGCCGTTGATCTTGTCGTCTGCGCCATTGCTTGTATAGAAATCTCCTCCGCATCTGTCCAGTGTTATTCCGTCAAAGACGCAGTCAGTATCCCCAAAGCCAAGTGTGTTGTATCCAAAGCTCAAGCTGCTGATAGTTATTCCCGGATAGTTTAAGGTGTCGGCACCGTAGAGATTCTGATAGAGATTGTTTGATCCGCCATATACGGCGAAGCATGCCGCGCGGCGTACACAAACTGCGGTGAGGTTCGTGAACTGGTTGCCTACATTGTAGGAGCCGCCGGCATCAATGGCACTGAACAATGCAAAGGAATCGTCACCGCATGCCCTCGCATAACAGTTTGTGATTGTATTATAGGAGGAGCCGTTTGTCATATTGATACCATCCGCAAAGGTGTTCTTAATGCGGCAATTTTTAAACGTATTGTATGAAGAGTTGACTCCCCAGTACATGCAAACGAAGTGCTCAATCCATATATTATCAATCGTTACATTCTGCATGCCATTGCCGTCAATGAATTTACCGGGTCCGTCCTGCCGGTAAATATAGTTGCCCCAAGCCGACAGGTCTTTGATGGTTGATCCGTTGGCAGAAGAACTGATAGCAAAGCCGACGTCAGTATTGGATTGGCCCTGAGGAGCTGTGAGTTTAGTCCACCATGGGCCGGCACCGATTATCTGCGTTGCTCTTCCGTAAACGGTGATCTTATTGTTAATTGTCCAAGTGCCTGCGGGAATAAATATACCTAACTTGGTTGAATCCTGTCTGAAATCTGTGAGTGCCTGCTCGATAGATTTCGTTGCAGAAACCTCTATATATTTTGTCGGATCCGGATTTGTAGCTGCAGGAGCTACATTTTCAGTTTCCAGCAAGTCTATATATATCCATGAGACGTCACCGGAATCTTTCTGAATTCTTATTTTGGTTCCGGCCGGATATACCTGATCGAGCATCAACTGGGAATCCTCATAGAGCCAGTAAGCAGTTGAGCCTGAGTTATCATACCCCAGCCTGTCAAGAGTAGTTGGTGTTGCATATACATAAGAGAACTTTGAGGTGACGGTAAAGTTACCTTTGTCAACTCCATTGGCATATACGCTGATGGTTCCCGTAGTATTTTCAGCAACGGCATTGCGAAGTACAAAGGCGTTTGCAGGAGCAGTAAGTGTGAATTCTACATACTCTCCGTTGGCATCAAGATAAACTGATGAACGCCCTGAAGCTTCACCTGCAAAGTCGGCAAGCTTATAGTTGGGCTCCAGCCTGGTTCCGTTTGTGGAAACAGCTGAAGACTCAGCTTCAATCACGGTAAATGGCATATTGGCACCACGGCCTGAGTATAAACTTGTTGTGCTTACATTATTCGCTTGTTTAATAGGTACTTCGTTAGTATCAGTTGCGATGGTGCAGGTCAGACTATAGCTGCCATTTACCGCTGTCCATGTTCCCATGGTGACATTGGTAGAATCACCTACGCCCAAACTGCCTGTATATGAGCCATTATACGTCTGAACAGTAGCTCCCGAGGAATTTTTGAGCACTAAGGTTATACCATGAGCTCCACCGCCTGAGGCAATATTACCCTGGTTTTTCAGGTTTACTGTAAACGTGACTGTATTTCCGCCGCTGGGATTACCTGGTGTCCAGGATACATTTCCTATCAAATCGGAGCTTGGAACCTGGTTTACGACCAATGAACCCGTGGCTGTGTAGTTGTTGTTTGAATTATCAAGCTCAACCAGCGTATCAGCTTCATCAGCCTTTGCTGTTACGGTATATGAACCGGCATCTTGTCCGCTGAGGGTCACTGAAACATTGCTTGTTGCACCAATTGGTATAACCGGGGTATTTGCAGTCCCTACCAGAGTATTGCCCAGGTAGAACCTGACATTGGATGCGGCTGCATCGGCCGTTCCGTTATTTTTAACGTTGGCAGTCAATGTAATGTTATCTGTTTCAATTGGAGAAGTCGGTGACCAGGTTATTCCTGTTATAGTCAGATCAGGATTCGGCGCCTGAGTTCCATATACTTCAAACTCAGCAATTTGCCCGGCCGGTGCACCTGAATTTGTTGTAATCCTAAGTTGAAGCTCACTCACAGTGGCTGTCAGAGGAATAGTTACTGTATTACCTGTGGACGGGTTAAAGGTATATACTGCGGCACTGACCAAATTGGTGAAAGTTGATGAGTTCTGGTCATGCCCGAGAACCTGAATGGTCTGGGTACGTGTTGACCAGGCTGCATCAGGATTTAGTTTCAGTACCACTTGAGAAGTGTTGATATTGGCACCAAAATTGACGGTCAGGGTATTTGGATATGATCCGGAATTTCCCTCCCAGTAAGTAGCTGCCAAACCGTCATTGGCATTTGTTGCAACAAATGTGAAAACTGAGGATGATGCGGTAATAGGCTTTCCTTTAGATTGATTTGTGCCGGCGCTGCCAATGGTCAGAACCTTACTGAGGGAGTTATTGCTTTCATCCGATTCTGTAGTTGCATTTGTGGTATCGGCAGATACAGTTATTGTATGTGTTCCATTTGCAGCTGCCCAGGTCCGGTCGGCTGTGATTGTTGAAGTTGCTCCGGCTGCTATTGGAGTATTATTGGTTACAGTTGATACCAGTGAACCATCAACTGTGAAGGTCACAGTTCCGGCTGCTCCTGCTGCAGTACCCTGATTTTTTACTGCTGCACTGAAGGTCACTGCATTTCCGGCAGCGGGGCTGGCCGGGGTGTAAGTGATATCAGTGACAATAAGGTCTGGAGTTCCGGATGGATTTATGGTCAGATTTTCGGAGTAGCTGTTATTGGATTCATTTGATTCTGCGGTTGCATTCGCGGTGTCTACAGCAGCCGATAACGTATGGGTTCCGCTTGTTGCTGTCCAGCTTCCTATTCCTGTAACTGTCAGTGTGGCACCGGCTGCTATGGAAGAAGTATCGGTAACAGTTGCAGCCTGTGTGCCGTCAACCTGGAACGTAACAGTTCCGGCTGCTCCTGCTGCAGTGCCCTGATTCTTTACAACTGCACTGAAGGTCACTGTATTCCCCACAGCCGGACTGGTTGGCGAGTAAGTGATATCAGTTATAATAAGATCCGGTAGACTCACAGATCCCGGTGTTAATGTCTTTGAGTACTGGTTATTGCTTTCATTGGACTCAGCAACTCTGTTGACATCATCAACCCAGGCGGTTATTGTATGGGTACCTGAGGTTGCTGTCCAGGCAGCGCCTGAAGGTCCGCCATTGGCAGTTACGGTAATTGAATCCCCTGCAGCTATTGAACTGGTATTATTATCAGACCAGCATACCTGCGTGCCGTCAACCATAAAGCTGACCCCGTTAATAACTCCTGCCGGAGTAGCGCCGGTTCCCTGATTTTTGATTGTAGCACTGAAAGTAACTGCAGACCCTACATTTGGATTTGCAGGTGACCAGGAAATATCGGTCACTACATAATCTGGAGTACCCGTTGTTGCAGTTCCATATACCTCAAACTCTGCAACCTGCCCACCTGTTGCACCGCTGTTTCCAGTAAAGTTAATGCGTACATATCTGGCACTGGTTTCAGTAAACGTTATAGTCACCGTATTTGCGCCGGATGGATTAAATGTATAAGTATTCGAAGCAACGTTGGTTGTGTAATTTGTATTATCTGTGCCTGTAAGTACAGATAAAGTCTGTGTTCTTGTGGACCATGCGGTATCAGGGTTGAGTTTTAATACTACCTTATAAACAGATTGAGCACTCCCCAGATCTATGGTGAGAGTGTTTGGGTATTGATTGGCGGCTCCTTCCCAATATGTATTAACATTTCCATCATTTGCGTTGGTTGCTACATAGTTCTGAGTATAATTATTAGCTGTAATTGCCTTTCCCTGCGCTAAGTTAACTGTATCTGCCGCGTAGGCGTTCTGGCTTGGAAGGAATACAAAAATCTGAGTAAACAGGAGTGCTAATATTAGCATTAGATGTGTACATTTTCTAAATCCTTTTGTCATAAACTCATCCTCCATTTTTTACTAGTTGGTTTTTTAGATTACTTATTAATCCCTCTCGGGCCGCTTTAATAAAACAACGGATATCACCTCCTTAAATTCTTTGAATTTGAACTGTGAAGGAGGAGAACTCCCCCTCCCGGTTTCCTGCAATGTGCTTCGTTTGATATACCCCTGTTTTACAACACCTTCCCATTCAAGAATTTTAATGATTTGTGCAGCACTTCTGTCAGGCAGCAAACAGGCAGCTGCTGCTGCCACCATCGCTGACAGAAGGACCGGACAAAGCAAAAGAGGCGCAAATCAGGCAAGAAATATGCCGGCAAACCGGTATTTCAGGCCGAACAGTTCGGAGGTATCTGGAATCATACAGAAATGAAGGCTTTTCAGGTTTATTCCAAAGGCTTTCTTCCGTCCCGACCAAAAGATTCCTTTGAAATCAAAATAGTATAGCTAATTTATATTTTTTTACATATATTCCAATAATTTGAACAGCAGATATATATTATCATACTTTTATACAATAGTTATCAGTTTACAAGAACAAGTCATAATTTTATTATTTTGTGTCACAATTTTCTTATAAAAGAAAAACCTATTAAAAAAAGCAGGGTGAATTAATTTTCACCCTACTTTTTAAGGAAAACCGTGAATCTCTGAAAGTGCCTTAGTACATGCCTTCCATAGATTATCTAACCACTTGGATCAAATTTAGTTATATTATTTCAAGTCAGATCCGATTTTGCGGACCGGTTTTTAGCAAAATGCTTTCATGGCCGGCTTAATGGCGGCTAAATATAGAAAACTAACCGCACTTGCTGTACCCGCAGTGCCTGCAGATCACGCAGCCTCCTTCATGCTCCACCGCCTTCCCGCATTCGGGGCAGACATTGTCGGAAGCTTCTTCATTTGAAGCTGCGGCCTTATCCGGATTTGAGCAGTCCTCCTTCATAGTGCAGGCCGTGCAGTCGGAATCGCATTCTTCTTCTGATGAATAATTTCTGGCGGTCGGCCTCTGAAAAACGCTGTATTCAGGAGTGGACAATTCACCGGCAATTTCCTCATCCCTGTTTCCCTGGATCTTTGCAACCTTTTCTATCAATCTGCCGATGGCATCAGGACAGGACATTACCTTCAAACCTTTCTGCCTGATGGTCGACGGGCATCTGATACCCTTGAGCTGCTCAACAATTGATTTGACGTCCATACCCGAACGCAAAGCCACCGAAACCAGCCTGCTGGTCGCTTCAGACTGTGAAGGGCAGCCCCCTGCCCGGCCGGTGTTTGTGAACACCTCGCAAATCCCGTTTTCATCGTAATTAACAGTTATATAAAGATTTCCGCAGCCGATTTTCACCTTTTCGGTAAACCCTGTGGTTATATCAGGCCTGGGCCTGGGCTCCACTCCGGCTCCCATTTTAAATCCCGTCATATCGTTGTTGACGGCGCAGGAATCACAATAGACATTCTCACCTTCCGGCAAGGGCTGACTGCCGTCATTTTCTTTTCCCTGGACCTTTCCGATATTGAGCACCTGCAGGTCACGGCTTCCGTCCCTGTAGATTGTCACACCCTTGCACTGTGTTCTGTAAGCGAGGGTATACACCTCCCTCACATCATCCGTAGTGGCGTCATGGCTCAGATTTACCGTCTTTGAAACCGCGTTGTCTGTATGTCTCTGAAAAGCGGCCTGCATCTTCACATGCCATTCGGGCAGCACGTCATGGGCTGTGACAAAAATCTCACGGGCATCTTTAGGAACCTCTTCCATGTCCTTAACAGTTCCTTTATTTGCAATTTCCTTCATTAATTCGTCTGAATAAAATCCGCCCCGGACTGCGGCGTTTTTAAAGACCGGATTTACTTCCACCAGCTCGTTATTGTCCATGACATTTCTGATATAGGATATGGCAAATATAGGTTCGATCCCGCTGGAAACTCCTGCAATCAGGCTCAGTGTCCCGGTAGGAGCAATTGTAGTGGTAGTGGCATTTCTCAGCTTGACACCCTTTTTGGCATAAATACTGTCTTCATAAAAAGGAAAGGTCCCTTTCTGTTTAGCCAGTGCCTGTGAAGCCTCCATGGCATTTTTTTGTATGAATTCCATTATCCTGTCGGCCAGATCAATTGCGGTCTGGGAGTTATAAGGCACGCCGATGGCGCACAGCATATCCGCCCATCCCATGACGCCCAGGCCGATTTTCCTTGTGCCCCTGGTCATCCTGTCAATCTCCGGCAAGGGGTATTTATTGACCTCTATGACATTGTCCAGAAAATGTACGGCTTTTTTAACGGTATTTGCCAGCTTCTCGTAATCAATGGCGCTCCTGTCCGGGTTCAGCATATTGTACAGGTTAATGGATCCCAGGTTGCACGCTTCATAGGGAAGCAAGGGCTGCTCTCCGCAGGGATTTGTGCTTTCTATCTCACCCAGCTTCGGGGTGACGTTATCCCTGTTAAGCCTGTCAAGGAATATTATACCCGGCTCGCCGTTTTTCCAGGCCATTTCAACAATAATATCAAATACCTTCCTGGCATTGAGCTTTTCAACAGGTTTTCTGGTCTTTGGATCCACCAGTTCATATTCCAGGTTGTATTCCACAGCCTTCATAAACTCTTCGGTAATACCTACGCTCAAGTTAAAATTTGTTATTTCAGAATTATCCTTTTTACAGGAAATAAATTCAAGTATATCGGGATGGTCAACCCTCAAGATGCCCATATTTGCACCACGCCGGGTCCCTCCCTGTTTAACGGCCTCGGTTGCCGCATTAAAAACCTTCATAAAGCTCACAGGCCCGCTGGCAACTCCGCCGGTCGAATTTACCGCAGCCCCCTTTGGACGGAGCCGCGAAAAACTGAAGCCCGTTCCGCCGCCGCTCTTATGTATCAGCGCAGCATTTTTTATTGTTTCAAATATGCCTTCCATAGTATCTTCCACGGGGAGCACAAAACATGCGCTGAGCTGTCCGAGAGGCCTTCCCGCATTCATCAGGGTTGGAGAATTAGGTAAAAACTCCAGATCGGTCATCATATTAAAAAATCCTTTTTCAATTTCAGCAAGGCCATCCTCATCCGTATATTCCGCATCTGCAGAGGCAATTGCTTTTGCTACTCTTCTGAACATACCTTCGCAATCTTCAATCAGATTACCGTTTTCATCCTTTTCCAAATATCTTTTCTCTAGTACTTTAATGGCATTTTCCGAAAGCCTCATTAAAATTAATCTCCTCTCAAGAACTGTCTGGAAATAAAACCCCAAAAGTCATTTAAAAGCTTAAAAAACTTTAAGCTATAATGGTTTAGCCTCAAAGAGCTTTAAGCCGCAAGGACTTTAAGCTCTTTAAAATAACAACATTTAGTGTTTTAATTTTATTCTCTACACTATATATTGTACCACCTTTCAATCTATAGTTCAATATTTCTGCAAACGATTTTTTATAAGTCAATTACTTTTTACCTGAACAGTAAAAAACAGGACAGCGTTATTTTAGCCATCCTGCCTGAAATTATTAGGTTTCATATAATTTTAAATATATTTAATTTTCAGATTGCCTCTTTATTCTCATTACTTTTCCGGTGTGAAATATGATTCCTGGTATTTATTGCTGGGATCCCACAGTATCCATTCCTCATAACCGGCATCATATACGGCCTTTATCTGATCCCTTACCTGCTGGGCCCCATAGGTCTGATAATACCCGTTTGGAAGGTACTTGGCGGTAAATGCCTGAATATACGGCCTTACCTTGGCCTTATATTCGGGTATGCCCGAAATCTTGGATTTAGCAGCCATCAACGCATTGTACACAACCTTATATGGCTCCAGATCGGGCTTGGTGAATACTATGCCGTTGATCTGCTGGCCAACGCCGTTGGACATAACTCCGCTTTTTGCATTATTCGCGTAGTGTGACGGATAAATCATAGGGCTTATGCAGTATATGTCTTTTCCGACCTCGGTTATTCTCTGTCCGATGCTTTCCCCATCCGGTTTACTTTCAATGATTATTGCAAACACATCCGCTGAAACAGGCACTCCTGCCCCGGTATGCAGCTCTTTCTCCGCTTTTGCCAGAAACCCGTCAATTGCAACGGCTTTTTCCGGAACATTGCTCCCATAATTAAAATCACCTTTTCTGCCTGTGGGAAATCTCACATAGTCAAACTGGATTTCATCAAAGCCTTTTGATACGGCTTCCTTGGCTATGGCTATATTGTAATCCCAGACATCTTCATTATATGGATTTGTCCATGGAGTCTTTCCGTTTTCAAGCCAGAGTGAGCCCGAAGAATTCTTAATGGCCAGATCCGCTCTGTTCTTTGCAAGAACAGGATCTTTAAATGTAACAATACGTCCGATCACATATACCCCGTTCTCGTGAAATTTCTTGATAAGGGTTTCAGGATTGTAATATTTTATCTGTTTGCCATACTTTTTCACGGCATCAAGACTTGATTCATAATTAAGAGAGCCGTCCTCTTTAATATCGACAACCACCGCATTTAATTCCGTCTTGTTAGCCAGAGCGATTATACTGTCCACTCTTGCGGTTGAACCCGCCGAAGGACCTGTAAGATATACCGCTTTGACCTTTGCCTTTTCAATACTCGGAGACAGCTGCAACCCATTGGTGGTTTGCGGTTTCTGCTCCTGATCAACCGTAGAATCCGTCGGTTCTCCTGTGGTAGTGGTGGAAGCTGTCTGTTCTGCGCCTTTAGTTGAATTGGAAACAGTCGCATTGCTTTGCTGAGCTGTTTGCCCGGATGAGTCCGTACTTGTTTTGCTGTTGTCGCCGTTCCCGCTGAAAAAAGTGGCGCAGGACGTAAGAAGCAAAATAGCCGATAAAACTGATATTACAATAATAATTTTTGATTTGTTTTTCATAAGTACCTCATCCTAAAATATTTTTTCATTTGTTTATAGTATAACTTGAATCGATCATTTTATATATGAGTTTTTCAATTAGTCATACATTTTAAATTATACATAATACCACAGGAAAAATCAAACTGTTAATTTATTAATTATTAATTTACAAAATATTTCTGAAAATTTACAAACCGGTTAAAAAAGATGGCACGCAACCTGATGACCGTCTTTTACCTGCCGGAATTCAGGAACCTGTTCACGGCAGATATCCTTGGCATACGGGCATCTCGTGTGGAATCTGCACCCGGAAGGCGGATTTTCCGGGCTTGGTATATCGCCGCTCAGCACTATCCGGTTGTGCTTGCGTTCCGGGTCAGGAACCGGCACTGCCGACAGCAGCGCTTTTGTATAGGGATGGATGGGGGCTGAAAACAGTTCGTTCCTTGTGGCCAGCTCCACCACCGAGCCCAGGTACATAATAGCGATCCGCGAACATAGGTGTTCAACTATCCCCAGGTCATGCGAAATAAACAGATATGTGAGCTTCCGTTCTATCTGAAGATCGCTGAACAGGTTTATGATCTGCGCCTGGATTGAAACATCCAGTGAGGAAACCGGTTCGTCCGCCACGACAAATTCTGGATTCAGCGCCATGGCTCTCGCTATAACAATACGCTGGCGCTGTCCGCCGGAAAATTCATGAGGGTACCGGTCCATAAACCTGACGGCCATTCCGCACTGGATCATGATATTTTCCACCCGCTCCTCTACATCGGCCTTTGTGGCCAGCCCATGTGCAAGCAGAGGCTCGGCGATGGCATCGCCGATACGGATACGTGGATTGAGCGAGCTGTATGGGTCCTGAAAAATATACTGCATCCTTGTGTGGAGCTTCTGAAATTTCTTCGGAGGAAGCGTATGGACATCCAGACCGTCAAACAGCACCTGCCCGGAGGTTTTTTCATGCATGCGCAGCACGGTCTGCCCCAGGGTGGTCTTTCCGCTTCCGGACTCGCCTACCAGTCCGAAGGCCTCCCCCCGGAATATCTCAATACTGACGCCGTCCACAGCCCGGACCCAGCCCACAGGCCTTCCGAATAAACCGCCCTTAACGGGAAAATATTTTTTTAAATCAGAAATCTTTAGCAGTGGTTGATCCATTGGCAGCTCCTTCCTCATATAACAAGCAGGCAGTTTTATGCCCTCCCTCATCCGAAACAAACTCCGGGTAACCATGACGGCAGGCTTCCATGCAGTTTTCACAGCGGTCTGCAAAATAGCAGCCCTGCGGCAGGTCCGACAGGTCCGGTACCTGTCCTTTAATGGAATACAGCCGGTCACTGTGCTGCCCGATCACAGGTCTTGATTTTAAAAGCCCGCGGGTATACGGATGCCGAGGATTTCTGAATAATTCCATCACCGGAGCTTCCTCGATGATCTTCCCGGCGTACATGACGATCACATAATCCGCAATTTCGGCTACAACACCCAGATCGTGTGTAATAAACAGGATGGACATGTCCGATTGGTCGCGGAGTTGCCTCAGCAGGTCAAGCACCTGTGCCTGGATCGTAACATCCAGTGCGGTAGTCGGCTCGTCAGCCACCAGCAGCTCAGGCTCACAGCTCAGGGCAATGGCTATCATCACACGCTGCAGCATACCCCCGCTCAACTCATGGGGGTATGAATCCATAATCTGTTCGGCCCGTGGGAGCCCCACTTTTTTAATCAGCTCTATACCCTTTTCCCACGCTTCTTTCCGGTCGCACAGGGTATGTTCCAGAATGGTCTCCGAAATCTGCCGCCCTATGGTAAATACCGGGTTCAAAGATGTCATGGGCTCCTGGAATATCATTGAAATTTTATCGCCCCGCAGATTGTGAATTTCCTTTGTATTCATTTTTAATATATCTTTATTTTGAAACAGAATTTCACCACCGGCAATCCGCCCCGGGAAATCAATCAGGCGCAAAATGGAAAGAGCGGTGACGCTTTTGCCGCATCCCGATTCCCCCACAATGCAGACCACCTTCCCTTTTGGTATGGAAAAGCTCACATCGTCAACCGCTTTGCTGATGCGTCCCTCCACATTGAAAAAAGTCTGCAGATGGCGGATATTAATAACTGGTTCTTCCATGTGCTACCTTCCTTTCATTTTGGGATCCAAAACGTCCCGGATTGCGTCACCCAGCACGTTGATGGCAACGACGGTGATAAAAATTGCAGCCCCTGGCGGAATCCAGAGCCACGGGTGCTTCTGGAAATCAATCAGGTTGTTGGCTATGGTTATCATATTTCCCCACGACGAAGTGGGCTCTACCACACCCAATCCGAGAAAGCTGAGTGTGGATTCGCTCAGAATGCCGGAAGCCGTGCTCAGAGTCGCAACAACTATTAACAGGGGAAACGTATTCGGCAGAAGGTGGTGGAATATCTTCCGGCGCGTGCCGATTCCCAGCACATCGGCCGCCTTCATGTACATCTGTTCCCGCAGGGACAGTATCTGTCCGCGGATCAGCCGGGCCAGCCCCGGCCAGCCCACCAGGCTCAGCATGAGCATTACTATATACAGCCGGTAATCCGTTGGCACTTTTAATTCCGAAAGCAGGGCTGCGATAATTATCAGCAGCGGAAGGCTCGGAACGGACATCAGAATATCCGCGGCGCGCATGATGATGCTGTCCACAACACCGCCGTAATAACCTGAAACAGCTCCCAGCAATGATCCCAGCAGCAGTGAAAGCACCATGGAGGCAAGGCCTACCGTCAATGATATACGCCCTGCAAACATCAACCTGGTCAGCACATCACGGCCGTATATGTCTGTGCCAAGCCAGTGTGACAGATCTGGCGGATGCTTCATAACCGTCACGTCAATCCCATTGGAGGGATAGGGCGAAAGCAGCGGGCCCACAAAGCTGAACAGGAACATAAAGGTCAGAAGGCAGGCGCTTAATACCGCGCTCTTATTTTTAAACAACCTTCGGAAGGACTGCGCCCAAATGGATTTTGAACGCTTCCGCTCCGCATTCACAGGAGCATTTCTTTTAAAAACAGACATGTCAGCTCCCCTCCTTTTTCGTCAGCCGGATACGCGGATCGGCCGCAGCATACAGAACATCCGCCAGAAAATTTCCCACTATTGTCAGAAACGATAAAAACATTGTCAATGTCATCAGCACGGGATAGTCTCTGGCAGAAAGCGCCTCCAGCTGGATCCGGCCTATACCTGGCCAGCTGAAAATCTGCTCTGTTATTATGGCGCCTGAAAACAGGCCGGGCAATTCAAAAGCCAGCAGCGTAATTGCCGGCAGTATGGCATTTCGAAGAGCATGGCGGAAAATGACAGTCCTCTCCTTCAGGCCCTTGGCACGCGCCGTCCGTATAAAATCCATACGCAGCACTTCCAGCATGCCGGTTCTGAAATATCTTGTCAAAGAGCCTACGCTCAGAAATGTCAGGACGGCAATGGGCAGTATCATATGGCGCAGGACCTCCAGCACATGGGCAAGTCCCGCGGTAGTGCTCCCCGTGTCTATCATGCCTCCGATTGGAAGAACGTGAAGATCTACGCCGAATATCTTTATCAGCAGCAGGCCTATAAAGAACGACGGCACGGACAGGGATGCAAATACCCCCAATGTTACCAGACGGTCAAAAACCGAATACTGTTTTGTCGCCGAGTAAATGCCGATAATCAGTGCCAGAGTCCACGTAAGAAACAGAGTGGCAAGAGCTACTATGAATGAATTCCAGATGTACTGGTTGATCAGTGTCGTCACTGGCTGCATATACTGGAGCGAAAAACCGAAGTCGCCGTGGAACACATTTTTCAGCCATATAAAATACCGCACTATCACCGGTTTGTTCAAGCCGTACAGGGTCCGGAGTTCCTCCAGACGCTGTGGGCTGAGCTTCCGGTTTGAAGAAAAGTAGTCTCCCGGCATCATGGCAAACAGAAAAAAAATGAGCAGAGATATTCCCAGAAGAATAGGAATCATCTGCAAAAAACGCCGCAGTATATATTTTTTCATGGTCAACCGCCTTTCATGCCGCCGAATACGCTCCCCGGCGCTGGAGAGCATCCGGCGGCCTTTTTATTTATACTTAGTACGCTGAAATGTCCAGCGGTTGGCTGGACATTTTGAATTCAGCTTTATTTAGAATATCCGTTTAGCAAAGGACGGTTACCTGATTTTCAGCCCGGCAAGCCGGATAGCCACATCAGAGGCGCCAGTCGTGTACTTTTCTCCTCCGATTATCCTGTCGTTCCACGCGGAAACACTCTTGCGGTAGTCGATCAGTATTACCGGCGGATCCTTGCTCAGTTCCTGATACAGCTCAGTGTAAATAGTCTGTCTTTTTGCCTTATCCGATGTGCCTATTCCATCCTTGACCAGTTGTGTAACCTTTGGGTTGGAGTATCCTGAAGGATTTACATTCGGGTCTGTGGAGGAAAACTCGTAAACGGCGTCGTTCGGATCTATCAGCCCATTGGTACGCACTGAAAGGAGGTCGTAATCGCCCTTGTACATACGCTCAAACATGGTGTTTGCATCCAGGACCTCAGGTACAAAATCAATTCCTATGGTCTTATAATCTTCCTTGGCAATGGGAATGATCGGGTCATCCGGCTTAGTTGTCAGGTAGGAAAGCTTCAACTTCTGTCCATCTTTCTGGAGTATTCCGTCGGAACCGGCTTTCCAGCCCAGATCGCCCAGCAGTTGCTTAGCCTTCTCCGGATCATAATTATATTTGGTTACACCGTCCTCAGTGTAAGACCAGAGTGTCGGAGCCGCGAATACATTTGCCACCTCGCCGTAACCGTTGTATTTAACGTCGATGATCTTCTGGCGGTCAAGGCCATAATACAGTGCCTGGCGCACGGCTGTATCCTTGAGATATGCTTTTTTGTTGTTCACATATATGATTCCGAAGTCCGGGATTGTACGGATACGGATATTGGCAAAGCCAAGCTCTTTCAGCTGCTCCAATGTGTCCTGATCGGTGGTGAAGCTGTCAAGATCGGTCTGTCCGGTCTGGAATGTTTGCAGTGCCGTATTTGTAGAAGTCACCTTGAAAATCAGATGAGCAATAGAAGGCTTGCCTCCATAGTAATTCGGGTTTGCATTATACCGGATCTCCTGCCCGTTTATATACTGGTCAAGCTGATACGGACCGTCGCCCATGGGCTTGGCATACAGAGCCCTCAGGTAGTCGAGCTTTCCCTTCTGGTAATCCTTGCCGTAATACGCCTTGGAAATCACCGAGCCGCCCAGTGTGGTCAGACTCAACGGGTTAAGCTTTTCAGTTGTGATCTCAATGGTTGTGGGATTGATTACCTTGATACCTGAGATCGAGGTTGCGTCCCCATTCTTGTATTCCTCCGTGCCCTTGATGACTATATTTGAAAAGTCTACATTGCCAGCCGCATATGCAGGGTCATTGAGCAGAGTCAACGTGAATGCCACGTCATCGGCTGTCAGCGGAGAACCATCGCTGAATTTCAGGTTCGGCCTCAGATAGTATGTATATGTCAGGTTATCAGGCGATATGTCCCATTTCTCAGCAAGATCGGGAACAGGGTTTCCGCTGTTATCAACCGTTACAAGAGAAGAAAAAATCGGCTGCACCGCATTTCCATCCCATCCGTTGTCATAAAAATAAGGCAGGAACACGCCGCCGGGTTCGTGAATTGTAGCTACAAATGTATCCGTACGTTTGTTTGCGGTATCCGGGCTTTTGCTCGGATCGGTGGCCTTTATCAATTCATCCTCCGTGTCCGTCAGTTTTACCGCCTGTGACGATGTGGCTGCGGAAGAAGGTGACGCATTCTTAGCTCCTCCCGACGAGCATGCCGTGCCTAAAAACATTACCGTACTCAGTAACAGGGCCGTAAGCCCAATAGCTTTCTTTTTCATAAAATTACACCCCTTTTATATTTTGCATAGTCGTGCGCACAGTACGGCTTTTATACAAACGGTATTAATACGCACAAAATTTGTCTGCCATTAAAATTACCAGTTATACTTACTTTCCTTATGCTCCTCTCTATTATTCATATATGTTTACTACACTTTTTGTATTCTAACACTTAGATACAATTCCGTCAATACTTATCAGAATAATATGTTTCTATTTTTTACAATATTATCCGCTGACTATTTGGGGGAATATCCATTTTAACGGGAAAGAACTACTCTTATGCCTTTTTGAATCACTTGAATAAATCATGTCCGAAATCACAGCTGTCCGTGTACCAGTATAGCGGATGGTTTATTGTTTCCCTCGCTATTCTCACTCAATATGCTAAAGCACGCAACAAAAAAGTAGATCCTATAGAAGAATCTACTTTTGGAGCAATAGTGGAAAAAAGATTTTTGTATATACCACAAATTATCTACCATTGAACGATAAATTGAAATTTTCAATCATTATACCAATATCCTTTATCATCTGTCTTTCTTGGATGCTCTTTTAGATATGAGCTTTTATCTCCAACAATCCAGTAATCACATATATTACTATTTGCACAGGTATGTTCTCTAATAAGTCCTGCATGCATTAAATCCATTGCTGGATAATCACCATTACAGAAAGCAGGCATTAAATCAAGATAATTGTTAACCTTTGCAAATTCAGCTATCGGACATCTGTCAAACTGATAATGAATCCCCTTTTCCTTATCATATGGCTCAACCCTCATAATATATCCGGTTGGCCTTTCTTCTGACTTTTTGCGATCTTTCTTTGCTGTTGCAACAAATGCCATATTCATAAGTCTTAATAAAAATGAATTATTAGCATCAATTATCTTCCCAATGGTTTTAAACGTTGGCAGAAAAGTTTTATTGTTCATTTCATAAAGTTCATTTATTGAAGGCTTTTCCTCTTGTACTTCATAATATGCAAATATCGCAATGCAATCGTATGTTCCACCGGCCCCATTATGTGTACATTTCTTTCCGCCAAGATATGGTAAGTCTTTGAGAAATTTAACATACTGCAATTGTATCTTTTCATATAACTCGTATGCTTCATCTGCCGAATAATGCATTTGTAAATGTTCCTGTATAATTTCTTTGACCTTCTTTGAATAGCACACATGTTTTTTTCTGTCAAAATCTAATTTTTTTTCATCCATTTATATCACCTTAAAAATTCCTGAAGGAACCAAAAACTATTCCACAAAAAACTCTGATTATCCTTTAACTATATCAAGAAAGATTCACTACTATTTTAATGAAAAGTATAGCATAATTTAAGAAAAAACAAAACGACAAACTTCTTATCGAAATTTGTCGTTTCATTGGCTCCTCAAGTAGGACTTGAACCTACGACCCTGCGGTTAACAGCCGCATGCTCTACCGACTGAGCTATTGAGGAATATAAATCTGGCAGAGACTTACTTTCCCGGGCCGTTGCCAGCCAAGTATTATCAGCACTGAGATGCTTAACTGCCGTGTTCGGTATGGGAACGGGTGTGGCCATCTCGTCATTTCCACCAGAAAA
>JAEWSZ010000067.1 GCA_023397905.1 Bacillota bacterium
TAGTGCGATTTATTTGTGTTTGCACTAAATGTCACCAAGTTATACATTTTGGATTAGCACAAATTCAAGGACAAGCTGAAGAAGCAAGGGCACATTTAATGGAGGTTAACAAATGGGATGCCAAAAGGGTATCTGAACATATTGCTAATAGATTCAGGCTATGGGAGATTAAAAGCGAAATGTCTTGGGAGCTAGATTTATCTATGCTTAGAAACATGGATTTGCCAAGTTTTAATTTTAGTGAGCGAATAGTATAAGTATTTTCTGCATACGTATTCGTTATTTTTTTATTAGCTTAGGATACTTTTTACAAGCATCCTTTAATTTTGTAGATTTTTGGATATACTAAGACTATCTTAAATACAGGAGTGATGTCTGTTAATATTTTCTTGAAAACGTTGTTTTGAAATGATACAATGTAATTGGAATATTTTGAGAGTTATAGGCAATGCGGATAGCATAGTGAAGTTTGACAGCGAACAAAAAACAGATAAATACAATTAAATATTAATCTAAACAGATATAGATGAATTTTTTCAATAACACACAGATAGATAAAGTTTTCTTAAAAAATATAGGGGGAATAATACTATGGCAAGATGTACAGCACCAGTTCACGGTCATCGCACAGCAAGTGGAAGAGCAAACTGCCCAGCGTGTGGAGGTAGTTATAGAGGTTACAACTCTTATCCCTCATATTCTTCACCGTATTCTTCATTATCAAACAGTTCTACAAGTCGTAGTAGTGGTGGCGGACAAACTAGGATGAAAGCACGTTGGTCTTCAGTTGGTTCTACTATTTTATATACTCCTGCGGAAATTCGGACACTCACTCCTGTGCGTGAAAATGTTGAAGAACGTTTAAAATCACCAGATTTAAGAGATGTTTTTCTTTGTCACGCTTGGGATGACCGTAAAGACGCAGCTAAGGAATTACACGATTTACTTGAATCAAAAGGTGTAACTATCTGGTTTAGTGAAAAGGATGTTCTTTTGGGTTCATCTTTACTTCGTGAAATTGATAAAGGGTTGGCAAAATCTCGTGTCGGTATTGTATTGGTTACACCTTCATTTCTTAAACGTGTTAAGGGCGAAGGAATAGCAGATAAAGAACTTTCAGCTTTGCTAGCTCGTGATTTGCTTGTCCCTATTGTACATAATACGACTTTTTAGGATTTACGTGAAGTTAGTCCATTACTTGGCTCACGAAGTGGCTTAAGTACTATTGAAGATTCACTGGCTGATGTTGCGGCTAAAATAGCGGAATTGGTTACTTCATAAGAAAACTCCGATACAAACTTATCAAACCCGCTGGTGCTTTATTGGCGGGTCATATATTGTGTCTGCACCTGATGCATCTTAACCAGTCTGTTGATATAATTCTGCAATTTTTTGTTCCTGAGTAGCCCTTGTATACAAAGGAGATCAGCCCCTGAATCCACATAACCAGTACACAACGAAAACGCTGTAACTCTTACACCAAGGGAGTTTGCAGCGTTTTATTTGCACTTCTATAGTTACATCAGCATTAACACAGCTCTTGTACCGTCCCTGTCTTTTGACTCCAAATAATCCATAAACTCCATAGCTGTTGCTTTTAGTGACATTGCTTTTCTTGTTCAAAGTTAAAATGCTCTATTGCTGCACTTAACAAAGAAATAGCTGCAATACAAACAGAAATAGAGTTCTTATAAGACTCAGCAAATCCTGAGAAGTTAAATGTTTTATTGGAGTTCAAGCAGTTAATGGCCAACCCTGATTTAACCTACGAAATGCAGAATGAGCTATACAAAACTATCCTTAAATGTGTTGAATATAAAAGGACTGAAGCCGGTGGTGTTGAATTAAATATACTGTTCAAGTAAAAACGAAGGATACTGTTGAGCAAACGGTATCCTTTGTTTTTATTTGGGTATAATAATCCTATCTTAATATAAACAGGAGGTGATGCCCATGCCAAACTCAGAAAAAGTACCCAATAGATTGATCCATGAAAAATCCCCCTACCTTCTCCAACATGCCCACAACCCGGTGGACTGGTATCCCTGGGGTCCCGAAGCTTTTGCCAGAGCGGTCAGTGAAGACAAACCAATCTTCCTGAGTATTGGCTATAGCACCTGCCATTGGTGTCATGTGATGGAAAGGGAATCTTTCGAGGATGAGGAAGTCGCCCGGCTGCTCAATAAATATTTCATCTGCATCAAGGTTGACCGTGAAGAACGGCCTGACATTGACAGCATCTATATGTCGGTATGCCAGTCTCTCACAGGGCATGGCGGGTGGCCTCTCACAGTATTTCTCACTCCCCGGAAGCATCCGTTTTATGCAGGGACATATTATCCCAAAGGTGACGACAGGGGCACTATGGGACTGCTGAGCCTGCTCTCCGCCATCCATGAAGCATGGCAAACCAATAGGAAATCTCTGCTGGACTCGGCCAAAGAAATCCTGGCGTATCACCAAACTGAAAAAGGCTCCTCTGATGGAAAAATCTTTGAGGATACCATACATTCGGCATTCTCCCACTTCAAATATAATTTTGACAATACTTACGGCGGCTTTGGCCGGGCTCCCAAGTTTCCATCTCCACATAACCTGCTGTTTTTATTGAGGTACTGGTACTCCTGCGATGAACCCTATGCGCTGGAAATAGTGGAGAAAACCCTGGATTCCATGAAAAACGGAGGTATTTTCGACCACATAGGCTTCGGCTTCAGCCGGTATTCCACCGATAAGAAATGGCTGGTCCCCCATTTTGAGAAAATGCTCTATGATAACGCGCTTCTGGCATTGGCTTACGGAGAAGCCTTCAGCGCCACAGGAAAGGAACAGTACTCGCAGACGGCATGCCAGGTACTCGACTATATCCTCCGGGATATGACTTCTCTCGAAGGGGGCTTCTATTCAGCTGAAGATGCCGACTCCGAAGGTGTGGAGGGGAAATTTTATGTATGGTCCTTTGATGAAATAAATAAGGTACTGGGCGATGTGGCCGGCCAGGAGTTTTGCAAGCTTTATGATATCACCCGGCCCGGAAATTTCGAAGGCAGAAATATTCCCAACCTTATAGATCAGGAATCCATCCCCCACGAAAGGCTGGAATTTGTGGAAAAATGCCGTCAGAAGCTCTTTGAATACAGGGAAAGCAGGGTACACCCCTACAAGGATGATAAAATCCTGACTTCCTGGAACGGCCTTATGATTGCCGCAATGGCTTACTGCGGAAGAATCCTGGGTCAGGACAGGTATATATCTGCCGCAGGGAAGTGCGCCGGCTTCATATTGGAAAAACTGGTCCGGCATGACGGCAGGCTTCTGGCCCGCTACAGGGATGGTGAAGCCGCACTACCCGCATATCTTGAGGATTATGCGTTTCTGGTGTGGGGACTTCTGGAGCTGTATCAGGCAACCTATGATGTGTATTATCTTAAAAACGCTCTGAAATTTAATGAGCACATGCTGGATCTGTTTGGCGGAGAAAATTCAACCGGGCTTTACTTATACGGGCATGACTCGGAAGAACTGATAATCCGCCCCATGGAAAGCTATGACGGAGCCATACCCTCCGGGAATTCAGTTGCGGTAATGAATCTGCTCCGTATTGCCAGACTGACAGGCCGCAGTAAATTTGAGAACAGGGCCCGCTCCATGCTTGACTATTTCGGCGAAACTGTGGAAGCGGCTCCGACCGGGTACAGCTATATGCTCTGTGCCTATTTGTACTCAATATCGGATAAAGCCGCGGAGGTTGTCATCGCCGGTTCCATTGGCAGCGGTCTGTCAAAAGCTTTTAACGGGGTGTACAACCCGTTTTCGGTATCGCTTTCAAATATTACGCCAGAGCTCACCGGCCTGATTCCTTATATTTCGGAATATAAAGAGCAAAATGGAAAGACCGCGGCATATATATGCAGAAATTTTTCCTGCAGAGCTCCCGTCACAGCTGAGACAGAATTCATAAAAGCGTTGCAAAATCAGTAAACAGGAGCAGTCCGGCCGGGGATACTTCTTTTTACTGATTTGTTCTCTGAGATAAAATTTCAAGCCGTTCCTGGCAGGTAAAGATCCTGTTTTATCTTATGCTCTCAATGTAGCTTCTCAACGTGCTTTCCTCCATTGCGCCGCGGGCGGTTTTCACAATGTGTCCC
Organism: Bacillota bacterium; assembly: GCA_023397905.1. GTDB lineage: Bacteria > Bacillota > Clostridia > Acetivibrionales > DSM-1351 > Ruminiclostridium. The sequence goes on from JAEWSZ010000067.1 coordinate 4,149, forward strand.
CCTTTGTCGATGAAAAGCGTCATGGGTATTGACTGGATTTTATAAGCGTACGCTGCGCTTTGCTGTGTATCAAAGTATACAGGGAAAGTAAAGCCCTGATCGCTGATATAGTCTTTTCCCGTGCTTACAGTCTCCCTCTGCCCGTCTACCAGGTCTACCATTATAAAAGTGACCTTTCCCTTGTAGTCCGCATAGGCCTTGTCAAAATTGGGCATTTCGCTTCTGCAGGGCGGACACCAGGAAGCCCAGAAATTAACCACTATGGGTTTGCCGAAAAAACTTGAAAGCTTCACCGACTTGCCTCCGGAATTTTCAACCGTAAAATCAGCGGCCTTTGGCAGATTGTCATCGGGGGCCTTTACCGCCGGTTTGGGAAGAGTGCTTTTTGTATTTGGTGCAGTGCTGCCCGGAGCTTTGCTGCCGGGGGCCTTGCTATTCTGGGCGGCGTTCTCACCTGTTCCTTTGGGACTGTTGTTCTGCACCGCGGGACTTTTATCTGCCGGCAGCTTCCATGAATTACTTTTATTCTGGGCTGCCGAATCATTTTGTACAGTATTGCCGCTTTGGTTTTGATCTGTATTCAGACTTTGTTCCGGACTGCTGTCAGGCGCAGGGGCACTGCTCTGAAAAGCCTGTCCGTTCTCCGGCGCCAGCTGCGCCTGATCTCCGCCGGGCTTGTACAGGCTGCTCAGGTTGTTATATGCAAAATACGCTCCGCCGATTAAAAGCACAAAAGCCAATAATCCAAGAATTGTTTTCATTTTATTATTCATAAATATGCCCATGCCCCGCCTCTCGCACAAAACATCATGAAAGCCGGCATGGACCCGGTCCTCCCTTTATAATTTTTTTTAAAATTAATTTCAGCCTTCCTCTTTTATAAGCCGGAATCCACTGCAATCAGCCTGAAATTTTCAGGTCAGCAGAGCCAAAAAGTAACCGAATTTGCCCCACATCATTAGTATTCCAATAATAATTAAAAAAACGCCTGAAATAATATTAATTATTCTGTAATTCCGTTTTATGATATTGAAAACTGTTTTCAGCCTTTCTATTAAAATAGCGCTTATAATAAACGGTATGCCCAGCCCCAGCGAATAACAGAGCAGCATTATTATCCCCGTCAGAGTCTCTCCCTGCTGACTTGCCATCATCAGCGCAGACCCCAGAAACGCTCCCACACACGGGGTCCATCCGATTGAAAAAACTGTTCCGAACAGCATGGAAGAAAAAAAATTGAGATTTCCGGTTTCGGCATTCACCCGGTTTACCCGGCTCAGAAACGGCAGCTTGATAACATTCATAAAATTAAGTCCGAAAAGCACGACGACAAAACCCGTTATCAAATTCACAGTCCTGCTGTACTCCCTCAGAAAACCTCCCACAGTGCCTGCAAATGCCCCAAGTATGACAAATACCGCAGTAAACCCCAGGACAAAGCCTGTTGAATTTTTCAGCGCCGTGTACTTCTTGTTTTCCCCGCTTCCGCCGGCAAAATAAACAATATAAATGGGAAGCAGGGGAAGCAGGCAGGGAGAAATAAAAGTTATCATCCCTTCCAAAAATAATATGAAATATTGCAAAAAGTATCCCTCCCGGCAGGTCCTGCCAAATTATATTTCAATCCTCTAAATCCTTTATTATATGTATACCCAAAAGACTTGTTATTACTCAAAAGCCGGACAAAAAACCCGCAGGACTCAAAATCCTGCGGGTTTCTATTAATACTGTTTTTGATTTCAATTAGGCCTTTAATCTGCCTTCAAGAGCCTCCAACTGCTTCTTCAATTCAGCAGGGAGCTTGCTGCCGTATTTAGCATAGTGCTCCTTGATGGAATCAACTTCTTTGAGCCATTCGTCCTTGTTAACCTTGAGAAGCTCTGCCATATCGCCGGCTGAAACATTCAGGCCAGCAGTATCGATAGCATCCTCAGTCGGCATGTATCCGATTTCAGTCTTAACCGCTTTACCTTCACCGGAAACTCTTTCACAGATCCACTTGAGAACACGGCTGTTTTCACCGTAGCCAGGCCACAGCCACTTGCCGTTCTGGTCTTTGCGGAACCAGTTAACATAGAATATTTTCGGCAGTTTTTCCGAGTCTGCACTTGCACCTACATCCAACCAGTGCTGCAGGTAATCGCATACATTGTAGCCTATGAAAGGAAGCATTGCAAACGGATCACGGCGAACCTGACCGATCTTGTCGGAAATAGCTGCTGCAGTGATTTCAGAACCCATTATTGAACCGAGGAATACACCGTGGTTCCAGTCAAAGCTCTGATGTACCAATGGAATAGTGCTTGGACGGCGTCCGCCTATCAATATGGCTGAAATAGGCACTCCGGTAGGATCTTCCCACTCTGGAGCTATAACAGGGCACTGGCTGGCCGGATCTGTAAAACGTGCATTCGGATGAGCCGCAGGAGTTTCTGAGCCCGGAGCCCAATCCTTGTTTTTCCAGTCTATCAGATGGCCGGGAGCGTCATATCCGATACCTTCCCACCAAATATCATTATCATCGGTTATACCAACATTAGTGAATATTGTGTTCTTTTCTATGCTGTGCATAGCATTTGGGTTTGAATCCAGTGATGTTCCGGGAGCAACTCCGAAGAAACCTGCTTCAGGATTGATAGCATACAATCTGCCGTCTTTTCCGAACTTCATCCAGGCAATATCATCACCGATTGTTTCAACCTTCCAGCCAGGAATGGTTGGAACCAGCATTGCCAGGTTAGTTTTTCCGCAAGCACTTGGGAAAGCGCCGCAGATATATTTTACATCACCCTTAGGGCTTGTGAGTTTCAAAATAAGCATATGTTCTGCAAGCCAGCCTTCTTCACGGGCAATAGCAGATGCTATACGGAGTGCGAAGCACTTCTTGCCAAGCAGGGCATTTCCGCCGTAACCTGAACCATATGACCAGATTGTTCTTTCTTCCGGGAAATGGCTGATGTATTTCTTTTCGATCGGAGCACATGGCCATTTGGTGTCTTTTTCGCCCTTTTCCAGAGGAGCGCCCACTGAATGCAGACAAGGAACGAATTCACCGTCGCCCAGAGTTTCCAACACTTTTGTACCGATACGGGTCATGATACGCATGTTGATTACAACATATGCACTGTCGGTAAGCTCAACGCCTATCTTTGAGATTGATGAACCGATAGGTCCCATTGAATAAGGAATTACATACATTGTCCTTCCCTTCATGCTGCCTTTGTACAGGCCTTTCATGGTTTCCTTCAATTCATTCGGGTCAACCCAGTTATTGGTAGGGCCTGCTTCGTCTTTGGTCTTTGAAGCGATATATGTCCTATCCTCAACACGGGCAACGTCTGAAGGATCACTGTTGAAGGAGTAGCATCCAGGACGCTTTTCAGGATTTAAAGGCTTAGCCAATCCCACATCAACCAGTTCTTTTATAAGACGGTCGTTTTCTTCCTGAGAACCATCGCACCAATAAATCTGATCAGGTTGACACATGTCAGCCATTTCTTTTACCCACGCTTGCAATTTCTTGTTCGTAGTCATTATAATTCTCCCTTCAATTTATAAAATATACTGCTGCCATGAGTAGTATCTATGCATGAACTTGTGAAATGTCAATATTGATTTGATTCAAGCCCCGAGCAATTTACTATTCAGTATAAGCGGACCGTTAAAGCCAAGGTATAAAACAAATACATTCCACTGATGGTCCGTTTGGTAAGCAATAGATTTAGTTAATTTTTTCACTAACAATCTTAACATAGACAATTATAAATTTCAACACATGATTTGTTAATATTGGTTAATTTTTTATACAATTTGCAACCTGGCATAACGGCAACTTTCATGTTTGTATATTTATACATTCATATGCATTTTATAATAACTCTCCTCAAGTCGCCATATTGTTCGGATACACGTGAGTACCCCCTTGTACACCCTTTCATGCAATAATTGTGTTGCAGTAAAAAAATAGAATTTTATGTTTATAAAATTGCATATGGTGAAAATGGGGCATTGCAAAACAGTATGCTATAGTTTCAGCAGGGCGCTTATAATGTAGTTCAATATGAAAAGGCAGGTAACGATATACATTATGGGATGCACCTCTCTGGCCTTTCCCTTGCATATTTTCGTAATTACATAAAATATGAAGCCCACTGCGATACCATTGGATATACTGTAGGTAAAAGGCATTACGACCGCCGTAAAAAATGCGGCAAGCGCTTCGTCAAAATCATCCCACCTTATTTTCGCAAAGGAACCCATCATCAGGACGCCGACTACTATCAGAGCCGGAGCTGTTGCCGCCGCCGGGATTATACCTGCCACCGGCGCAAATATGAGGCATATGGCAAACAGCAAAGCTGTGAATACCGATGTGAGCCCGGTTCTTCCTCCTGCTCCTATTCCGGCAGCACTTTCAACATAAGTTGTGGTATTTGATGTACCAAGCAGAGCGCCTATTGAAGTAGCAGTGGCATCCGCAAAAAGGGCCCTGTCCATTTTTGACCTGAAACCTTTTCCTGAGAATAGCTCTGCCTCATCCTTGTCATCGAATATACCGCTCTTCCTCCCTGTTCCGATGAAAGTTCCGATGGTGTCAAAGGTATCGGACAGGCTAAAGGCCAGTATGGTGACAAGAATAACCGCTATTCTGGAGGGATCGCTGAAAAGCCCTCCGAAATCAAGTGCAAAAGCTGTTTTGGATATGTCTGAAACCTTGTAGGGAGTTGCCATTGACAGGCTTGTTACATGCATTGGTATGCCTATGACCGTACTTGACAATATTCCTATAAGAATTGCACCCTTTACTTTCAGAAGCATAAGCACAACGGTAATAACAAGGCCGATCAGGGCCAGCTGGGTTATAGGGCTTGTAAAATTTACAATGGCCGGTACAACATTTGCTCCGTCCGCAACAGCCGAGGCCGCTGTGGAGGCTTGTACCGTATCACTGATCTTTGTGGTCGTATCCGGGTTCAGTCCTATAATAGTCAAGGGTGCTCCCGGATTTCCTTCCGAAGTGAATTTCAAAAAGCCTGCGCTTTTAAAACCTATGTAAGCAATAAAGAGTCCAATACCGCCGCTTATGGCCAATTGCAATGATTCCGGAATTGCTTTGATAATCATTTTTCTCACTTGCGTTACCGTAATGACAATGTTTATTACTCCGCAGATGAATACCATTGCCATAGCCTGCTGCCAGCTGTATCCAAGCCCGAAGCAGACTGTAAAGGTAAAAAATGCATTAAGCCCCATTCCGGGAGCCTGAGCATATGGAACATTGGCAAACAACCCCATAACCAGGGTGCCGATCACTGCTGCAAGTATTGTAGCGACATAAACACCGCCCTGTGGGATGCCTGTCTGACCCAGTATAGTAGGATTTACAAAAATGATGTAAGCCATTGTAAAAAAGGTGGTGACGCCGGCAATGGCTTCAGTTCTGATATTAGTGCCATTCTCCTTCAGTTGAAACCGCTTTTCGAATAAACTCATGTTTTTTCTCCATTCCTTCACTGAAATTTTTACCGCACTCTTATATTAACCATTCCCAACTTGATTATTCATTGGAACTGGGCAGGATAGGGCGGCTGCGACAATAAATACAGGAATATTTTATCATAATTCGATCAATTATCAAGGTATTATAAAACTATAATTTTAATTTTGTATATTTTTAAATATTCTGGAAAAATTTATGTTTTTCTTGATACCCTCATCTGTTTCAGTGTATAATATTTTCAGGAGGATTCAACCAGGTCACTTATGATGATATTGGCGGACTGCAGAGAGCAATAAACAAATAATAAAGTCAATTTTCCCCAACCCTTATAACTTTCAGGGTTTCCCAAAACCGCTCCGGGTCAGCAGCCCGCCAAATCTATCGGATTCATTTCTTTCTATCTATTTTAAACCGCATGGATTTAACTCAAATTATATTAATTTAAAATAATTTTCCGCATTGTTGTAGCTGATATCTTTTACCATGCTGCCAAGCAGTTCCATATCACAAGGCGTTTCCCCATTTTCCACCCAGCTGCCTATAAGGTCGCAGAGTATGCGCCTGAAATACTCATGCCTTGTGTAGGACAGAAAGCTTCTGGAATCGGTCAGCATGCCCACAAACCGGCTGAGCAGGCCAAGGTTTGCCAGCGCAGTCAGCTGTTTTAACATACCGTCCTTCTGGTCATTGAACCACCAGCCGGAACCGAATTGAAGCTTTCCCGGTATGCCCCCGCCCTGAAAACAGCCTATGATAGTTCCCAACACTTCATTATCCCTGGGATTCAGGTTGTAAAGAATTGTCTTCGGGAGCTCGTCGGTTTCATCCAGTGCATTCAAAGTTTTCGCCAGCGCTCCGGCAAATATATAATCGCCGGCGGAATCAAAGCCTGTGTCAGGTCCCAGAAGTTTCATCATCCTTCCTGAATTGTTCCTGATGGTACCAATGTGGAGCTGCATCGTCCAGCCCATTTTTGAGTATTCCCTGCCAAGGAACAGCAGTACATGAGTTTTATACTTCCGGATTTCGGCCTGGTCCAGGCTTTTTCCGGCCATGGCTTTTGCAAAAATATCCGCCGCCTCTTCTCCTGTCCCATTTTCAAATACTATGGGATCCAGCGCATGGTCCGACAATTTGCAGCCGGCACTGTCAAAAAACGATATTCTCTGCTCCAATGCCTTTTTCATATCCTCAAAGGTTTCTATTTTTATTCCGGCAGCTTCTCCCAGCTTCCCCACCCAGTCTGTGAAGCCGTCCCGGTCTATATTTATAGCCTTATCAGGTCTGAACGCCGGCAGGACTTTTACCTTTAACGTACTATCCTTCTTCAGGGCCATATGGTACTCCAGGGAATCCGCCGGATCATCCGTGGTACAGATGACCTTTACATTTGAGCGTTCAATTAGGGCTCTGACGCTGAATTCGTCGCTTTTGAGCATTTCGTTGCACTTTTCCCATATCTCCTCGGCAGTGGCCGGGGACAGTAATTCATCGATGCCGAAATATCTTTTCAATTCCAGGTGCGTCCAGTGGTAAAGGGGATTTCCTATGCATTTGGGCATTGTTTCGGCCCATTTTAAGAACTTCTCCTTGTCACCGGCGTCACCTGTTATATATCTTTCTTCCACTCCGTTGCTTCTCATGGCCCGCCACTTGTAGTGGTCGCCCCCCAGCCAGAGCTCGGTGATATTGCTGTATTTCCTGTTCTCAGCAATTTCCCTTGGGCTCAGATGGCAATGATAGTCATATATCGGCATTTGTTTTGCATAATCATGATACAGCGTTTCCGCAGTCTTACTGTTTAAAAGAAAATTTTCATCCATGAATTTTTTCATGTTGTTTTAACCTCCTGATTTACTTATGACTTTTATAAATAATATGAATCTTCCAGGTCAATTACTATGGCTGAAAGCCAATGCCCATAGCTTGGGTCTGAGGCTGGATCCTCCTGAAGTATAAACTTTCTGAACCCAAGCGTTGAACCTTCAAACAAAATTGCTTGAAAGCAGCCTCCTGCTGAAGGCGAAGACTTTAACCGCAATTGACTTTATAACACTTACGGCTTTTGAATTACAGGGTTACGCCGTCTTTAAAAATGGCAATTTCCCTGTAGCCGTTTTTTTCGTTTTGCGTTTTCAGCTCATTTGAAGCTACTTTCAATATATATTCCAGAAACTCTTTTTTAACTTCGGCAAGCCCCCTTCCTTCAAGAAGCTGTCCCCCATTGTAATCAATCCAGTTTCTCTTCCTGTTGTAAAGGTCCGAATTTGACGACACCTTTACGGTTGGAACAGCTGTTCCCAGCGGAGTCCCCCGCCCTGTGGTGAACAGCACTATGTGAGCTCCTGCCGCCATCAGGGCGGTGCTGGCCACTATGTCGTTGCCCGGCCCTTCCAACAGGTTCAGTCCCGGCGTCGTAGACCTTTCACCATAACTCAGCACCTGGGACACTTTTCCCGTACCTCCCTTCTGGATACATCCCAGTGATTTCTCCTCCAGTGTGGAAATACCGCCCTTTTTGTTTCCGGGAGAAGGATTTTCATATATCTCCTGATCGTGGCGGATAAAATATCTCTTGAAATTGTTTATGAGCCCCACAGTTTTGTTGAAGACCTCTTCATTTACGCACCGGTCCATTAAAATAGTCTCCGCTCCGAACATCTCCGGCACTTCCGTCAAAATCCCGGTGCCGCCCATCGCCGTCAGCATGTCCGTAAAAGCTCCCAGCAATGGATTTGCCGTAATTCCGGAAAAAGCATCCGACCCGCCGCATTTAAGCCCCACTATCAGCCGGGATATGGGACATTTCTCCCGTTTTGAGCTTCCGGCATATGCCACCAGACTGTCTAAGAGTTCAAGTCCGGCCTCTATTTCATCTTCCGCCTCCTGGGCCGCCAGGAATTTTACCCTGTCCGGATTGTT
>JAEWSZ010000081.1 GCA_023397905.1 Bacillota bacterium
GCATTGACGTGAGAAGAAAGCTGTTTGCCGAAATACACGAAGCGCTGGGAGGCCATCTGAGGCTGTTTATCAGCGGAGCGGCCGCTATTGACCCGGAGGTGGCAAGGGGCTTCAGAAATATTGGGATAAAGCTGGTGCAGGGATATGGGCTGACCGAATGCGCTCCAATAGTAGGTCTGAACAGGAACTGCTGGTTTAAGGACGATGCTGCCGGTCTGCCTTTGCCGGGGCTTGAGGTGCTCATCGACAGCCCTAATGCGGAAAGCGTCGGGGAAATCAAAGTAAAGGGCCCCAGTGTCATGATGGGTTATTATGAAAACAAAGAGGCCACGGAAGCCGTAATGAAAGACGGCTGGTTCTATACGGGGGATATGGGTTTCATTGATTCCGACGGTTTTATTCACATAACCGGCAGAAAGAAGAATGTAATCGTAACCAAGAACGGCAAAAACGTTTATCCCGAAGAAATAGAGACGCTTTTGAACAGAAGCGACTATATCAAGGAATCCCTTGTATACGGCATGGACGGGAAGGACGATGTTGTTGTCTGCGCCCAGATAGTGCCCGACAGGGAAAAGATAGAAGAGGATATAAAGAACGGCGTGATCCCGCAGCAGGATCAGCATTCCATAATCAATCTGGAAGTGAAGCGGATCAATAAGGAATTGGTTACCTATAAATATGTAAAAGAATTTACTTTAAGAGACAACGAATTTGAAAAGACAACCACCAAAAAGATTAAAAGATACCAGGAATTGGCGTAAGCTTTCCCGGCGAAGCGGTGGCATTATTTGCAGATGATTTGTACTTGATTTGGAGGTAGAGGGTAAAATGAATAATGTATTGGAACGGGCAACAGAAGAAGCAATTGAGATGGTCAGGGAGGTAAGCCAGCTGCTTTTGCAGGACATGGAGGACAAGCAGGTCATAACCAAAAGCGGAGACGCCAATTTTGTGACTGAGATAGACCTGAAGGTCCAGGATATCATAGTCGGAAGGCTGAAAAAAATTCTGCCGGAGTGCAGCATAATAGCGGAAGAATCCAAAAACACAAAATTTGAATTGGGGAAATACACCTGGATACTGGACCCTGTTGACGGAACGACAAATCTCATGTACGGATATAAATATTCCGCAATAGCGCTGGGCCTCATAGTTGAGGGCAAGCCTTACGCCGGAATCGTTTACAATCCGTACCTAAAGGAAATGTTTACGGCGGTGAAAGGAAAAGGCGCGTTTGTCAACGGACGGCCCATTCGAGTCACGGGGAACAGTACACTTGGAGACAGTCTCATAACAATAGGAACGTCGCCGTATGATAAGGGCAAGGCCGATGAGACCTTCAGGGTAGCAAAAAATGTATTTTTGAAATGCAGGGACATCAGGCGCTCGGGATGTGCCGCGCTGGATATATGCTATGTTGCGGCTGGACGAACCGATGGTTTTTTTGAAATGGAACTGCAGCCGTGGGATTATACGGCAGCCTCCATAATATTGGAGGAAGCAGGAGGCCGTATAACAAACTGGGAGGGAAACAGGCTGGACTATGTCAGCAAGGAATCTGCCGTGGCTTCCAACAGCCTTATACACCAGGAACTTTTCAACTCGGTAAAATAGCTCTGAACCAGATAGGGATTGTTTATACAGGTAAAACAGGTTTCAATCGGATAAAGCAGAGACTGGAATGCCGGATAAAACCTGAAGGACTGAAGTCGGAATGCATTATAATTGCGCAGCGGGAGGCAGAAGCATGTACACACCTGAAAGCCAATACGGCAGAAGAGCAGAAGCATACGGCAAAAAGTTTGATATATATAACAAAAAGAGCGGCAGCCTCGGCAATTACAAGCTGCTGGTATTCCTGACAGGAGCTGCCTGCGCGGTGGCGCTGCTTCTGCTGAGGCAGTATATACTTTTGGCGGCGCAGCTTGCCATATTTACCGCAGGCTTTATATATCTTTCCGTAATTCACAACCGCATGCTGAAAAATAAAAATTATGTCTACGCCATGCAGCAGATAAATGCAATGTGTTTAAAGCGGGTAACCGGTTTATGGACGGAATTTTCGGATACCGGAGAAGAATTTGAAAACCATGGGCACAGCTACACCTATGACCTGGATCTGTTCGGGGAAGGCTCGCTTTTTCAGATGCTGAACATGACGACCACGTATTCCGGCAGGCATGAGCTTGCGCGGATGTTCCTGCAGCCGCTGGAAAATAAGGGCGATATCTCTGAAAGGCAGGCGGCGGTTTCCGAGCTTTCAGGAAGGCTCAATTTCAGGCACAGGCTCTTTGCAAACGCTCTTTTGTCGCACAAAAATGTTATTCTTGGCACTCCGGACGGCAGGAAGGAGCGTAAAGGCAAGTCCCTGCTGGACACCATAGACAAGCCGGAGGACATGTTTGCATGGGCGAAGGAGGAAAACGGCGTATATGCTTCCTCCAGGTTCAGATTTCTCATAACTGCCATGCCGGTTGCGGCGGCTATTTCGGTACTGCTTGCAGCTTTCAGGCTTGTACCTGTCTACCTGCCCATAGCATTTTATGTAATCCAGTTTATAATGCTGGGCTACAAGGTCAATTTCAGAAATAAAAGCTTTGAAATAGTGGAAAAATACAACAGTACATTAAAGGTATTCAGCTCGGTTTTAAAGCAATTTGAAACCGGAAGCTTTGAGTGCGGGTATATAAATAAACTTCAGAGTACCTTAAAGAGCGCTTCAGGAGAAGCGGCGTGGAAACAGATACGCCGGCTGTCAAAACTCTGGGAGCTGATTGTAAACAGATACAATTTTTTCCACATCATAATAAACACTGCCACTCTATGGGACTTTCACTGCATGGCGGCCCTGGAGAAATGGAAAAGGGTCAGCGGAAAGTATGTGGAGGAATGGTTCGGCGTTATCGGAGAGCTGGAAGCGCTTTGCAGCCTGTCTGTGCTGCGCCATGACAATCCGGAATTTATTATGCCGGAGATATCTGAGGATCCGGGTGCCGGAATAGTGGCGGAACAGCTGGGGCATCCACTGCTTACAAAGGGCAGGAAATGCAATGATGTGGTTATAAGCAGGGAACAGCCAATACTACTCATTACCGGCTCCAATATGTCGGGTAAAAGTACCTTTCTCCGCACCATAGGCCTCAGCCTCATAATGTCCTATATAGGCCTGCCGGTCTGCGCAGGGTCATTCAGCTGCCCGGTTCTGAAGGTCTATGCCTGCATGAGGACCAGCGACAATCTGGGACAGAATGTTTCATCGTTTTACGCAGAGCTTTTGAGAGTAAAGATGATCGTTGAAGCGGCAGACAGGGAAGAAAGAGTGTTTTTCCTGCTGGACGAGATTTTCAAGGGAACAAATTCGGCGGACAGGCATACCGGAGCTAAAATACTCATCGGCCAGCTTGACAGAAAAGGTTCCTGGGGGCTTGTTTCCACCCATGATCTTGAACTGGCGGATATGGAGCAGGAAACCTCCGGACGGATCCGCAACTATCATTTCAGGGAATATTATGAAAACGACAGGATACATTTTGACTACACGCTCCGGAAGGGCGTTTCCCACACCCGGAACGCCATCTACCTGATGAAGATGGCAGGGGTAAATGTGGAGGAAAACGGGAATGAGAGAACAAAAAGGGAATGAGACAGGGAGAAGACGCAAAACTTCTCTCCTGATCATTCCCTTTTTGTTCCCTCATTTTTATTTTTGCCGTCTGCTGCTGCCTGCTGATTTCTGAATCCTGAATCAGTACTCTTCTTCCTGGATATCAAATACAAAATTGCATTTGTCACATCTGAAAACAAGGAGGGTGCCAAAGTTTTCGCTGTCGGTTTCCTCCACATGGATCAGGCCCCCGCAGCTGCATTTCTTGGGATATCCGTTCATACAGGTACAACATTCGGTATGGTGCGAATTGCGGTGCTTGATATCGGTAGAAACGGAATTGCACATACTCATCACTCCATTCGGCTATTTGTATGTATTTATTTTAATACATTCCCGGCAAAGAGTAAAGCTTTTGCGCATGTATACATGATCGACTCTCCAAACGCTTGTAAATATCAGTTTAAATAAATTTAACAAAAAAATATTAATTTCTGTGAAAAAAATATCAAACTTTGATTGACAACATCACCGGGAGAATTTAAAATATTATTGAGAATGTTAAAAAATTCTCATATTAAAGATACGGTATTTATTTGTTTGCGTTTAAATTTTACAGGCTCACGGAATAAATTGTATACAAAGTACTTCCGGGAAATGGCCGGACTGACTTTATTCGCCTGTTACCGGATATTTAGGTATGAGATTTGTTAATTTTATTTCCATCTGTCAGGGCCGGCAGGTCCACTGGAGATATTACAATTTATAGCCGCAGTGCGGCTTAAAGCCATAAATGGCTTGGGAGGCTAAAATGGAAAAGGTTAAAGAAGTATTGAATCGCTATGGCAATTCAAAGGATAATCTTATTCAGGTGATGTTGGAACTTCAGAGGATTTCAGGGACTAATTCCCTGCCGCATGAATGGGTTTCATTTGTTGCTGATGAACTGGATATGCCTGTTAGCAGGGTGTACAGTGTAATTACATTCTATTCTATGTTTGGAACGCTGCCTAGGGGAAAATATCTCGTTGAAGTCTGTAAGAGCGGCCCATGCCATGTAACAGGCGCGGAGAATGTATTGAAGCTGCTTGAAAAGGAGCTTTCAATAAAACCGGGACAGACAACCGGAGACGGTACTTTTACACTGATTCAGTCAAGCTGCTTTGGAGCATGTGATATAGCGCCTGCTATAAAAATCGGCGAAAAGGTCTACGGCAATCTTACGCCTGAAAAGCTGTCTGAAATAGTAGACTCTTATAGGGAGGGCCATCACAATGGATAAGATATTAAGCGCAAGATTCGGAAAAATCAAACCCGACAGCGTTGAGGAATATATAAATGCCGGCGGGTATGAAGGTTTGAAGAAAACTATGTCAATGGAGCATGTTGACGCCATTGAAGAAATAAAGAAGGCGAATCTTTTCGGAAGAGGCGGAGCTGCATATCCCACAGGAATCAAGTGGGAGCAGGCTTATGCAATTAAAAACGGTCCCAAATACATGGTGTGTAATGCCGACGAAGGCGAACCCGGAACTTTCAAGGACAAACATATTTTGTCCGAGGATCCTTTTGAACTCATAGAAGGTATGACCATCGGCGCGTATATCATGGGCGCAAAAGAGGGATATATATACATCAGAGGCGAATATTCCGCAATTCAGAAAATAGTGAACAGCGCTATAAAAAATGCTGAAAAAGCGGGTTATCTGGGAAAGAATATACTGGGAAGGGATTTTGAATTCAACCTTAGGGTTGTTTCCGGAGCAGGAGCTTATGTCTGCGGTGAAAATACCTCTCTGGTGGAATCCATTGAAGGCAAGACCGGAAGGCCAAGACAGAAGCCGCCGTATATTAAAAACTGCGGGCTTTACCAGAAGCCTACTATTCTCAACAATGTTGAAACCTACTCATGCATACCCTGGATCATCAAGGACGGCGGAGAGAATTTCAGCAAAAAGGGAACGGAATTCAGCGGCGGCACAAAGCTCATGTGCCTTTCGGGAAATGTGAAAAACAGAGGGGTTTATGAAATACCTTTTGGAACCACCTTGAGAGAGCTCATATATGACATGGGCGGCGGAGTAACCAACGGCCGCAAGCTCAAATTTGTCCACCTGGGCGGTTCTTCAGGAAGCTGTTTCCCTGAGAGCATGATCGATACGAAGATCTGCTACTACGATCTTAAAAAAGCGGGCTTTTCACTGGGATCTGGCGCTGTTCTTGTAGTTGACGACACCCACTGCGTGGTGGATTATTTAAAAACAGTGATGGAATTCTTTGAAGAAGAATCCTGCGGCAAGTGTACTCCATGCAGGGAGGGAAACCACAGATTGGTGGAAATTCTCGAAAAATTGACCGAAGGTACGGCGACCATGGAGGATTTCAATAAAATGAAAAGCCTGGCGCAGACAATGAAAACCACGAGTTTCTGCGGATTGGGCCAGAGCGCTCCGGTACCGGTTATTACACTGATCAAATATTTCGAAGAAGAATTTCTTGAGCATATAAACGGTAAATGCAGGACTGGCGTATGTCCCATGGAGGTAAAATAATATGGATATGATTAACTTAACTATAGACGGTATTGCGATAGAAGTTCCAAAGGACACCACAATACTTGAAGCGGCTAAAAAGCTGAATATAAATATTCCTACGCTTTGCTACATGAAGGGGATAAATGAGGTTGGTTCCTGCAGGGTCTGCGTGGTTGAGGTGGAGGGCTGGAGAGGCTTGCATCCTGCATGTGTGACCAAGGTTTCGGACGGTCTGGTGGTCAAAACCGCCACAAGCACAGTAAGAGAGGCCAGAAAGAACATTCTTGAGCTCATCATGTCAAACCACAACAGGGAATGCCTGTCATGCTCCAGAAACTTAAGGTGTGAATTGCAGACCCTCTGCAACGACAACGGTATAGACAGTCTTCCGTATCAGGGCAAGGTTGACAAGGGCCATATAGATACGTCGGGTCCCATAGTGAGAGATCCCAATAAATGTGTTCTCTGCGGCAGGTGCGTCAGCGTCTGTTCGAAAATACAGGATGTGGGCGTTATAGATTTCGCTTACCGCGGACCGCATATGACGGTTACTACGGCTTACGAGGAAGGGCTTGCAGGCCAGGAGTGCATAAATTGCGGACAGTGTATCAAGATTTGTCCCGTGGGGGCTCTTTCCGAAAGAGACGATACGGCAAAGGTGTGGAAAGCGCTTGAAGACCCTGAACTGCATGTGGTTGTGCAGACTGCTCCGGCGGTTAGAGTCGCTCTGGGCGAAGAATTCGGCTATGCGCCGGGTACAAATGTGGAAGGAAAGATGATTACAGCCCTCAGAAGACTGGGCTTTGATAAAGTATTTGATACAAATTTCGGCGCCGACCTGACAATCATCGAGGAAGGCAACGAGCTGCTGGAAAGGATCAAAAACGGCGGCAAGCTGCCTATGATAACTTCCTGCTCACCGGGCTGGATCAAGTTCTGCGAACATAATTACCACGACTTTTTAGAGAACCTGTCCACCTGCAAATCACCGCAGCAGATGTTCGGAGCCGTAGCAAAATCATATTATCCCATAAAGGCCGACGTGGATCCCAAAAAGGTATTTGTCGTGTCGGTAATGCCGTGTACTGCAAAGAAATATGAGGCGGACAGAGACGAGCTGAAGGTTGACGGCCTCAAGGATATAGACGCCGTTATTACCACCAGAGAGCTTGCCAGAATGATCCGCCAGGCGGGGATACAGTTTGCGGAGCTTGAAGACGGAAAAAGGGACAGCATACTGGGAGCTTACTCAGGAGCAGGAACCATCTTCGGCAACACCGGAGGAGTTATGGAAGCGGCGCTGCGTACAGTTGCAGACAAGCTCACCGGAAAATCCCTGGAGAATATTGAATACGAGGCTGTCAGAGGATTGGCCGGAATAAAGGAAGCCACTGTAAACATAGCGGGCATGGATATCAAGGTTGCCGTTGTCAACGGAACCGGAAACGCCTCGAAGCTTCTGGATAAGATCAGAGCCGGTGAAGCCGATTACCACTTCATAGAAGTAATGGGCTGCGAAGGCGGATGTATCAATGGGGGCGGACAGCCTATAATAAAGGACAAGTCGACAACCGATGATGTAAAGGCCGCAAGGATAAAGGGACTTTACGATATAGACAAAGCCTGTGCAAAGAGAAAATCCCATGAAAATCCTGAGATCCAGAAGCTTTACTCGGAATACCTGGGTGAAGCCGGAGACCACAAGGCTCACAAATTGCTGCATACCCATTATGTTGCAAGGTAGGGCAGGAGAAAGCAGAATTCAGGAGCGAGGATTCAGGATTCAGAATGAAAGGCCAAAAGCAGAATTCAGGAGTGAGGATTCAGGATTCAGAATGAAGGCCAAAAGCGGAATTCAGGCGCGGGAATTCTGTAGGCAGAAGCACAAAGTATGAAGTATATAGCAGTGCGGGAGAATTACCTGTAACCAAGTATAATAGAAAGTAAAAAGACAGCTTAAAGGGATTGGGGAAAATCGCCATGTCTGAGCTGTCTTTTTATTGTCCATTTTGTTCTATTTAATAAAATTCAAGGTTTCATTCGATACTTCTAACTCCTGTACTTCTGTGCTCCTGCCTTCAAGCTTTTCATTCTGAATCCTGCATTCCCGCTTCTGCATTCAGGGTTCTTATTCTGCTTTCTCTTTTCTGCATTACGAATTCTGCCCTTAAAGCTTTTATTCTGTACTTTTACACTACTATACTCCCGCATTTAAGCCTTATTCTGACTTCTGAATCCTGAAAAGAATTTTTTATATATTTAAGTAAATAATAAGCATATATAAGAACCATTCAAGGAGAACAAAAATGTCAGAAATACCGGATGATGTGGGAATACAGAGGCATTTGACCTCCCTTCACATAGATTACTGGCTGCGCAACGGAGTATTCCACTGGAGATGGTGGCTGCTGATCATATTGCTTTTAATATTTTTGTTGGTGTGGTGGAAATTGACGGAAAAATCCAGGCTTCATGATACCTGCCTGTATGCGCTGCTGATGCTCATAATAGCAATGGGAATCAATGAGTATGGCGCGGAACTGGTGTTGTGGGATTATCCGGTGGATATAATCCCCATATTCCCTCCGCTGTCGTCAGTAAACCTTATCAGCCTGCCTTTGGTCTATTCTCTGGTATACCAGTTCTTTAAGGGCAGGAAGAACTTTATAATATGGGTATTGATAATGACGGCGGCTATTTGCTTCGTCCTGGAGCCGGTTTTGTCACTGCTGGGTATCTACCAGCTTCTCAAATGGAATTATTTATATAACTTTGTGATGTATGCGCTTGCGGCCATGCTCACAGGGTATGCGGCAAACAGGGCCCGTAAGGAGGAGAGAAACTATTGACAGTTCAGCTTTATACAATATAGCGAAGGTCCAGTGGCAGTTGTCGGTAATGCGCATGGAGCAATGGCTGCATGAAGATGCTTTTCGTCTCAGGTGGTGGCTGCTGCTTGCAATGTTTACGTTTTCGGTAATTGTTTGGTTGAGAACGGTGGACAAATCAAGATTGCGGGAAATAGTCATTTATGTGTCGCTGATAATCCTGCTCACCCTTGTCCTTGACGAATTGGGAGAAGAATTGACTCTCTGGGACTATCCCTATGATCTGATTCCCCTGTTTCCTCCCTTGTCCGCCGTTGACATAGCATGCCTTCCAATGATATATTCCGTGATTTATCAGCGCTTTAGGACGTGGAAGAGTTTTATAATAGCGTCCGTAATAATGGCCGGTTTATTCTGTTTCATCTTGGAGCCGTTATTTCAATTTATCGGGATATATCAGATGCTCACCTGGAAAAGCTATTACGGATTTCCCATATATACTTTTATGGCCATAGCCATGAAAGGCGTAGTGGGCAAAATAAATAAAATATCCTCAAAATCATAAAAATCAACCTCTCAAATCAACCTTCCGGTTGATTTTTTTTTGCTCTGATTTGTTAGCATGAATACATGAGGATCAATTAACGGCAGATATAATGAGAAGCCATATCTGCTGAAGGAAAGGCGGTTTAATATGGAAGCGGTTATTAAAGTGGAGAATCTTGAAAAGAGCTATAAAAAGAACAAGGCTCTTGACGGAATATCATTTGAGGTGCTGGATGGAGAGATATTGTGCCTTCTGGGGCCTAACGGCGCCGGCAAAAGCACAACAATAAATATCCTTACTACAGCTCTTAAAGGCGAAAAGGGCAGTGTGTCTTTTCGGGGGAAGGATATTTATCAGATATCAAAGGCCTATAAAGGCAACCTTGGGATAGTGCCCCAGGAACTGGCGCTGTATGAGGAAGTGTCGGCGGAAAGGAATATCGCATTTTTTGCCGCGCTGTACGGAGTGCGTGGAAGGAAACTCAGGACCTGTGTGGATGAAGCATTGGAATTCGTGGGGCTGCTGGATAAAAAAAAGGATAAGGTCAAAACCTTCTCAGGGGGAATGAAAAGAAGGCTGAATATCGCCTGCGCAATCGCACATAATCCCGGGATAATAATTCTGGATGAACCCACTGTGGGCATAGACCCCCAGTCGAGGAATCACATCCTGAACTCAATCAAGGAACTGAGGGAGAAAGGTGCGACCATAATCTACACCACTCACTACATGGAGGAAGTTGAGGAAATATCCACAAGGATCATAATCATAGATCACGGAAAAATTATGGCAGAGGGCACCAAGGAAGCTCTGAAGGAAAAGCTGGCTGACGAGAAGCAATACATTATTGAGGTGGACGAGGCCGGCAGGATCGAAATAGATGAACTATACAGGATCGCCGGAGTCAAAAATGTTGATGTTGAGGGTAACCGCATCAAGATATGGGTAATCAAAGGGATAGATAATCTGGATAAAATTATTTCAGTATTGCTTGTAAGGAAAATAAAAATAAATAATGTCACCAATGAGGAGGCAAGCCTCGAAACGGTATTTCTGAAGCTGACGGGAAGGACCCTCAGAAACTGAATGTAAACCGGGAAATGGAGGAGGAAGTCTATGAGACAGTTTTTCGTTATATTAAAAATGGATTTATCAAACCTTGCAAGAAGCTTCGTAATGATTCAGTACAATACGATTTTTCCAATGGCGCTTATCCTCATACTTGGATTTCTGTGCCGGGGAAACTATGGCGGAGGAATAAGCTCGTATGATTACTACGGCGTGACAATGCTGTTGTTTACGGTTTTAAACGTATCGGTTTCGGCTGCAAACAGCTTCAT
Organism: Bacillota bacterium; assembly: GCA_023397905.1. Classification (GTDB taxonomy): domain Bacteria; phylum Bacillota; class Clostridia; order Acetivibrionales; family DSM-1351; genus Ruminiclostridium. The sequence continues at coordinate 10,857 of JAEWSZ010000081.1, forward strand.
GGAGAAGAGCATTAAAGGCAGTAATCTGAGAATCATTTATTCGCCTGTCAATATATCCGGAATATATATTTCAAAGATTATTGCAACATTTTTGTTCACATCCTGCTGCTACATAATAGATATTGTGATTTGCAGCCTTTTTCTGGGGGTGAATTACGGGGGAACCAGCAGCGGTTTAGTGATATTGCTAGTTTTGCTGTTTGACCTGCTTTCCTCGGCGTTGGGCGTACTTTGCTGCTGTATTTTGAAAAGCGAGGAGAGCGCCAGTCTGGTGCTGAGTATGATGAATAATGTTTTGGGAGTGCTGGGTGGGCTGTTTTTTCAGGTTGACGGTCTGGGAAGGGCTATCAGCACCGTATCCTTCGTATCACCTGTGAAATGGGTGCTTTTAGGAATCATGAAGATCATATACGACGGTGATCTGAGCTTTGTATTGCCCATATCAATTATTTTCCTTATGCTTTCGGCGGTCTTTGTCCTGCTCTGCAGACTGACATTCAGAACGGAGGATTATGTATGATGAATATGTTTTATATATTAAAGAACAATTATTACAGGGCGGTAAGCAGAAAAAATTACTTTATACTGATGCTGTGTATTTCAATGGTGACCATAACAGCAGCGGTTTTCTTCACTGCGAAGTTCGAGGTGAAAGGCAATATAGCAATTGTACCGGCTCACGGCAGCAGTATAAATATTGATTCTGAATATCTGCATGTGGAAAGCCTGAAGGAAGCTCCCGGTATAGCGGCTCTTGTTATGCACAAATATGACGCGGTGGTCATTGATAATGGAAACGGAACTTATGAGATTAGGACAATAAAAGGCGACGACTTCAGGTCAAGTCTGGAAAGCGTACTGAACAAATCAGGCGGCGGTTTCAACACGGAGGAAGACAGGGGCATAGCCTCAAACATACTGGGGTATATGATGATGTTTGTTTTTATCCAGGGGCTGCTGTATATGATGATGTATTCCGAGGACAGGGAAAAAGGTACATTCAAAAGAATTGCAGTATCTCCGGTGTCCGCGGGGACATATCTGGCGGGACATGGCATTTTCAATTTTCTGATGGTTTTCCTGCCCGTTTACCTACTCATTATAACGGCAAAAATTATTTTTAATATAGACATAGGGTTAAGCTATCTGCAGTATGCAGGTTTACTGGGAGTGTTAACGCTGCTTTCCACCTGTTTTTCTTTGCTGATGAGTTCTGTTTTCAGGAAGGCCGATGACAGCAGTATGTTCGGCCAGTTGGTTTCAGTACTTACATCGCTGCTCGCAGGCTGTTTTTACAGCTTTGACAGCACTAACGGCATAATGAAAAGGATTGTCGTTATTCTGCCGCAGAAAAATTTTCTTAACCTGGTGTATGGACTGGAAGGAGGAAAAAGCATAAGTTCCTTTATTCCGCAATTGGTTTATCTGGCAGTATTTACAGTTATTATGGCAATCACCGCCTCTGGGCTGGTAAAGAGCAATTTGAGAAGGGGAGAGGGTTGAAGTTGGAAGGTCTTATGCGATAGAATTAAGTCAGACTTATCAAGAAGCGAGAGGATATTGTGAACGATAAAATAAAATTTATATCCACCAAACTGAAAACGCCGTCTCCAAGAAAAAATTTTGTCAGGAGGATCGGACTGTATAACCGGCTTCAAAATATTGACGATTATAAGGTCGTTCTGGTAAAAGGTGTTGCCGGAAGCGGCAAAACCACTCTTTTGTCCTCTTTTATAAGGGAGTATCCCATAATTCCATTTAAGTGGCTTACAGTGGACAGCGATAACAATAATGTTTTTTCTTTCTGGTACTATTTTGTTGAAACTGTCACAGATTATCTGGGAGATATGAAAAACGAGATTTCGATACTGTTTGACGCAGTTTTGCAGAAAGAGGATATTGAAAGATTGATTGAAATCCTGATCAATCAGCTTGACCGGGATGAGCAGTTGGGGATAGTTATCGATGATTTTCACTGCCTTGATGATAAAACACTGGTAAATTCTTTTGCCTACTTTATAAAACACATGCCAGGTAATGTTCATATTGTAATTCTCACGAGAGATGAACCGGATATCTACATGGGCGACCTTATTATGAGCGGAGCTTTGCTGCTGATAGATGAGCAGCAGCTTAAGTTCAGCCGGCAGGAAGGGATTTCATTCTTGACCGATTCGCTGGAGCTTGGATTGCACCGGGATTTGATGGATGAGATAAATGAATTATGCGAAGGCTGGGTGGGAGGACTTCAGCTGATTGCTCTGGCCTGTATTAATAAATCTCCTAAAGTCATGAAAGATATCAGGATTAATAATAAATATACCATAGAATATCTGTCAAAGGAAATTCTGGATTCATTGTCCGAAAAGCATAGAAATTTTTTAGTCAGAACATGTATCCTGAGCTATTTCGACGAAGATATCTGCAATAAGCTTCTGGGGATTAACAGCAGCGGGACTATTATAACGGAACTGGTGCAAAAAGATCTTTTTATGGTTTGTATTGATGAGGACAGGGGACTTTACAGGTATCACAATGTATTCGGAGAATTTCTCAAACTGAGGTTTTCAACGCTGGACGAAGCCGAAAAAAGTGCGTTCATTCAAAAGGCGGCCAATATATTCAGGACATTGGGGGATCTTGAAGAAAGTGCCAGGCTGCTTCAATTAAATATGGATTATAAAGGTATGCTGGAAATTCTGGATCTGCTGGAACCCAACTATAAATCCTGGTCATACCTTGCCCAGATCCCCATGGAATTTATGAAACATAATTTGGACTTTATAGTGCAGTTATTTTTTTATTATTATTATAACTCCAACTTCAAGGGCATTGAGACGATAATCGAACGCTGCAATAAGGAGATGGAAGACAGAGATATCCTGAAATTCCTTAAAATAGTAAAAGCCATGCTTGTGGACTTTGAGCTTTGCACCGAGCTTTTAACTGTTGATGAGATAGAACAAATGGAAGTCAAGGATGCCACGAAATCCATTCTCTTCCTTAAAACGGCAGCATTTTTATATTTGCAATATGAGATGAAGGCCGCCCTGTTGTTTATTGAAAAAGCAATTGCCTATGACTATAAAAACAACCCCTTTGTGGAATTGTCGATACTCTCCCTGAAGTGCGGTGTAAAAGAGGAACAGGGGGATTTAGCCCAATGTGAAAGGTTGTATCTGGAAATATTTAAAAGACTTGAAAATCTCAAAATACTGTCAAACTTCAGAACAAATTATTATATTGGATTAACAGGAGTGTATATAAAGACCTATCAAATTGAAAAGGCCGATGAATGTATGAAAGCAGCCCGGAGCCTGTTTGAGGAAGACAATATGTATATGGATGCGGCATATCTCTATAACATTGTAGAAGTAAGGCTGCTTCAGGGCGAAGCAGAGGAAGCCCGCCGGTTGCTGCAGAAGCTGATGCTTCATGAGGCGTACCAGAATAATCTTATTTTTATGTCGGGGGTTATAAAACTTTTTTTATATGCAGGCAGTATGTATCCCGATCTTGCAAAAAAATATAAAAAGCTGTACGAGCAATGTGACGGCAGGTATATCAGGATCGAAGACAGACTGGCATATGCAAAAATATTGTTTAATGAGGGAAATGAAGAAGAGGCATTGCAATTGGCCGATGAAATATTGCCGGCGCTTAGAAGCCAAAAAATAAAGTTCAAGCTTGTGGAGGCAATATTATTTAAAGTAAAAATGCTGCAGGGAAAGCTGCAGGAAGAAGCCGAAGTAAGAAATATGATACGGGAAGCCGTTTATTACAGCTGTGAAAACAGGATCATATCTCCGTTTATTTATGAGGGGAGGTATATGGTCAAATACCTTACAGCTGTCAGAGAAGAGCGGGAAAAAGATCTTAAAAGCGGCGAAAAGGCTTTTATAAATGAGCTGGTTGAATTTTTGAAAAAGTATGAAAAAGAAGAGTCCATTTTGAGCAGGAGAGAGGTCGAGGTTTTGAAAGAAATGGCGACGGGAGCCACGAATAAGGAAATAGCGGATAAGCTGTGTATTTCCCTCGCTACTGTTAAAACCCACATCATAAATATTTATTCCAAGCTTCAGGTAGGCAGCAGAGTAGAAGCTGTTGATATTGCGAAACAAAAAAAATTAATTGACTGAAGCATTGTGTAAAAAGGCCATTTTTACAACTCTATTACAACCCTCTGAGAACTTCGTGATGCAAAAGGAAGTATAATTTTATGGTGGTCTTAAAACATTTGGCAAAAAGCGGCTTTAAGGTTTTCTGACCTCTCCCGGATTCACTTGTATAAAAAAAGAAATATAATTTTAGTACCTATTCTGGTATAATAGCAAGGAGGTATGCAAATTAAAGGTTAATTCTGGATATATTCCGTGAGAGGTTTAGAATATACCAATGATTGGCTAAAATACAAAGTAAGAAATTAACGGAGAGTCAAGATGAGTGCCAGAAAAAGAAAGAAAAATAGTTTACTTCCCGCAGTAATAGCGTTTTTTGCAGTCTTGCTATTGGCAACCACGGCTATTTATTTAATATACAATGAAAATATCCCCTGGTTAAAACCCCCGGTTGAGACAAAACCGCCGCAAAGTTCAAACCCCACCGGCGCCGGCACTGATACGTCCGGTTCCACAGCGTCGGCCGTACAGACGGACGACGGGGATAAGGGCGAACAGAAGCCGGCGGAGAGCACAAATCCCGATGACCTGCTGATTTCCTGGGAAAACCCTGCAAGCCTGGTGGGAAAGAAGGCCTTAAGCGACGGTTCTTCTCAGAAAACCTTCAAGGACGGCGGAAAAATTACATATTGGGCCCTGGTGGGCAATAAAACCGCACCGGCCTACAAACCGCCGTACAATATAGCTTTCGGATCGCCTGAAATGTACTCCGAGCTTGAGGGAGTCACAGCTTTCAGGGGCAACAACTACAGGACTTCGCCTTCGTGGGGAAAGGCCGGTATTAAAGAGAAGAAGCTGGAAATAGTCTGGACATATGATATAGGCGCCGTCTCCGGAGTGGGGAGCTATTGGCCGGGAGCAGGCTGGACGGGCCAGCCCTTGCTGGTGCACTGGCCGGAAGATGTGCGGAAAATAATGAATATAAACGAGGATCTGAAGTCCAAGGATATGGTTGAGGTGATCTATCCGGTATTTGACGGGAATGTGTATTTCCTGGATATGGAGACCGGTAAGCCGTCGCGTCCCAAAATGAATATCGGCTTTACTGTCAAGGGCACCGGTATGGTGGACCCCAGGGGTTATCCCCTGTTTTACACCGGGCAGGGGCTCAATGAAAACGACGGCCGGAAGGGCTCGTTCAAATACAGGATATATGACCTGATCCATCAGAAGGAAATATTCTCCCTTCCGGGAAATGATCCCGTAGCTTTCAGATCATGGGGGGCAAACGATTCATCGGCACTGCTGAACAGGTACACCGATACGCTTATCAATTGCGGGGAAAACGGCCTCATATACAAAGCAAAGCTGAACACCAAATTTGACAAAGCGGCAGGAACGGTTTCCATTGCACCTTCCGTAACCAAATACCGCTACAAGAGCAGCTACAGCCCGGAGCAGGGAATAGAAAATTCGCCTGCGTTTTATAGAAATCTGATGTATTTTGCTGATAACGGCGGAACAATTCAATGCCTTGACATAAATACCCTGGAACCGGTGTGGATATACAAGGGCGGAGATGATACCGACAGCACCATAACTGTGGAAGAAACCGAAGACGGCGTATTCCTTTATACGGCAAACGAAATCGACAAAAGGGGAAAAGAGGGCTCCAGGGCAAACTGCAATGTGCGCAAGCTGAATGCACTTACGGGCGAGCTCGTCTGGCAGAAGGATTACTCCTGCGTTTACCAGTCCTATATAAACGGCGGAGCGCTGGCAACTCCAGTGATCGGAAAAAATGACATTGACAGTATGGTTATTTTTAACATAGCCTTAACAGGCTCAACCACCGACGGCACACTGGTGGCCCTGGATAAGAAAACCGGAGAAGAGATATGGAAAAGGCATCTGGAGGCATACAGCTGGAGTTCGCCTGTGGATTTCAAAGGGGATGACGGGAAAACCTACATGCTGCTTTGCGATTTTAAAGGGGATATGCATTTGATAGACCCCAAAACAGGGCAGGACCTGGATAAGGTATTTGTAGGCGGAAATGTGGAGGCTTCGCCTGCAGTCTACAACGATATGGCTGTTGTGGGCACATATGCAAAGAAGATCTACGGTGTAAAAATAAAATAGCTTTTAAAATAACGGAAGAAATGAAATAGAGAGGTAATTGCAATTATGGCAAGAAGAAGATACAAAAGAAGAGCAACCAACAGATTGAAAGCGACAATGACAATTCTCATACTTGCGCTGATTACCACAGGAATCTGGATCGGGCTCAGCAATTTTTTTGAAAATAGAAAAGATAATATTACGGCTTCAAACAATACGGTTTCATCGGGTTCATCAGCCGCCGGAGACACAGAGGAGGAGGAGGAATCCAACGAGCCGGAACCGGTGGCTGATCCCATGCCTGCGGAAATCACGGACCAGGCCAAGCTGAAAGCGTCATGGACTACGCAGTCCACTTTTGACGGCGCAAAGGCATTTCTGGACTATGCCTTTTCCAATGCTTTTCCCGACGGGGCAAAGATGCAGAGCTGGATATTCAGAAATAACACCCCTCTCAAGGAGTACAAGGTCAAGACAAAGGATAAGATCGAATTCGGAGCTCCGGATAAATATTCCGAGCTTGAAGGAGTAACTACCTTCAAGGGGAACAATTACAGGGACAGCGCTTCCTTCGGTACACGCACCGTCTCACAGAAAAAGCTTGAGATAGTATGGAAGAAAGACGGACTCGGAGCTATTTCCGGGGAGGGGAGCTTTTGGCCCGGAACCGGCTGGACGGGACAGCCCCTGCTTGTCCATTGGCCTGAAAACGTGAGAAAATTGATGAATATAAACAGCGAAATGAAATCCAAGGATCTGGTGGAGGTAATTTATCCGGCGCTGGACGGCAATATTTATTTCCTTGACCTGGAGACGGGCAAACCCACTAGGGACAAGATCCAAATAGGCTATCCCATTAAAGGGACCGGAATGGTGGATCCCAGAGGCTATCCCATACTTTATACGGGAATGGGTATAAATGATAACAACGGCAAATATTCCGAATACAAATACAGAATTATAAACCTCATAGACCAATCGGAGATGTACTCCATTTTCGGAAGGGACGAAGTCGCTTTCAGAGCCTGGGGCGCCAACGATTCTTCTGCGCTCTTTGACAGAAAGACGGATACTTTGCTGGATGCGGGTGAAAACGGCCTGATATACAAAGTAAAGATGAATACTAAGTTCGACAAATCAAGCGGAGCCCTGTCAATTGCGCCGCAGATAACCAAATACCGTTACAGAAGCCCCTTTACCGACGAGCAGGGCGTTGAGAATTCCCCCGCAATCTACAAAAATTTCATGTATTTTGCAGATAACGGAGGCACATTGCAATGCCTGGACCTGAATACCATGAAACCGGTCTGGATTTATGACACGGGTGATGATACGGATGCTTCCATCGTTATAGAGGATACCAAAGACGGAGTATTCCTTTACACGGCAAATCAGGTGGACAAGCGCGGAGAAAACGGAAAGGCCACCGCCGCCAACAGCAACATAAGGAAGTTCAATGCACTGACAGGAGAACTGATATGGCAGAAGGACTACCAGTGCCTGTACAATTATTATATAAACGGCGGGGCATTGGGTACGCCTCTTATAGGAAAAGATGACATAAGCAATATGGTCATTTTCAACATATGCTTTACCGGTTCCACCAGCGACGGCATCATGGTTGCACTTGACAAGAATACCGGGGAAGAGATATGGAAGAAAAAGCTCAATGCATACAGCTGGTGCTCTCCTCTGGCCATCAAGAGTTCCGATGGCAAAACCTATATGGTTTATACCGATTTTGCGGGGTATATGTACCTGCTTGATCCCAAAACCGGAGAAACGCTTGACAAAGTATCATTGGAGGGCAATGTGGAGTCCTCTCCCGCAATCTACAACGACACCATTGTTGTAGGAAGCTATGCCAAAAAGATATTCGGGATTAAAATTAAATAATTCCTTTGTCAAAACGAAATGTTAAGAAAAAATTAATAGTTTTTGTATTGAATAAACCTGCAGATGTATTATAATTAGGATAATTTGGTATAGACCTGACCAAATGGCGGGAACATTTTAGCATAATCAGGGTCTAATTAACTAAGGAGAACTAATTTATAATGAAAATATTTAGGGAACTTTTAAGCTGGATCGGAACCATACTTATTTCAATAGTCATAGCATTACTGGTAATCATTTTTCTGTTTCAACCTACAAGCGTAAACGGCCAATCCATGGAAAACACCTTGCACAACATGGATAAGATTATAATAAATAAGACACAGAACATATTTCACGGCACACCGGACTACAAGGACATAGTGATAATAGACAGCAGGGTGAGCAGAAAAAGGACTTTCATGGACAATATCACCGACCCGCTGAAATACAACATACTTGTGACGCGTTTTACGAAAAATAACGACGAGGTTTTCTGGGTAAAGCGGGTCATCGGCAAAGGCGGAGATGTGCTTGAGTTTAAAGACGGAAAGGTAATACGCAACGGAGTGGCACTGGACGAGCCCTATATAAAGGAAGCTATGACTTATCAGTCGGAGGAAAAGGTGACCGTACCGGAAAACAGCTTGTTTGTAATGGGCGACAACAGGAATCATAGCTCGGACAGCAGGGAAATCGGCTGTGTGCCGTTGGATCATGTGGTCGGAAAGTATCTGTTCAAGTTGGGATTTTAGGAGACAGTGGTATGGAAGCTTTGCAGAAATACACAAAAAATTATCAGGTAGTATACGGAGATTCGGATTTCTACAGGAAGCTGAAGCTGAGTTCGCTGTTCAATTATTTTCAGGATGTGGCCAGCATGCATGTGGCAAATTACGGAATGAGTGTCGAACGTTTGCAGCAGGAGCATGGAGTGACATGGGTCCTGGTGAGGATACTTGTTAAATTGGACAGGTTCCCGGACCTGAATGAGGAGATTTCTGTTGAAACCTGGCCTCTTGACCCCAAAAAGCTGGAATTTGAAAGAGACTTCCTTGTACGGGATATGAAAGGAAACATACTGGCAAAAGCGGTTTCAAGCTGGGTTATAATGGATATTGAAAAGAGGGAAATTCAGAAGACCGAGTTTTTTTCGGGAGAGCTGATGGTTTTTGAGCAGGAAAGAGCTCTTGACCGGCGTTTGAGCAAGCTGAAGCCGGCAGGAGAGCTGAAGGCAGTTTATAAAAAAACCATTGGCTACAGCGATATCGACATAAATGGGCATTTGAACAATTCCAAATATATCGATTATATTACAGACTGTTTTTCAATCGATAAACATGGTAAATATACGGTAGACACCATACAGGTAAATTATATGAGTGAAGCCGTTGCAGGCGATACAATATCCTTCTACAAGGATATTTCGGGACTTGAAGACCGTACCGTCTATGTTGAAGGCATTGATGAAAGGGATGGCAAGATATACTTTAAAGCCGGTATTACGCTTAAATAAACCTGAGAAATTTATTGCAGATGGGAGGAGTTTTTTATGACAAACAATAGAAGATTAAAGGTACTTGTGGCCGTGCTGTTTGTGTTAATGGCGGTTATGGTGGGAATGCTGATATATGCCGTAAATGTATATAAAAATAACGACACGCCGGCTTCCGGCTCAGATACTTCAGCCGCGGATACTTCCGCCTCAGCTTCACCGTCCGGAGCTGCCGGCTCTGACCAGCAAAAAGAGACCATCGATTTGAAATTATATATTTATGATGCCGAGGATTATGACAATCCAAAGGAAATAAGTACCCAAACCATAGATAAAAAGCTGTATGAGGAAAATCTTACGGAGGCTTTGAGCCAGCTTCTGGCTGTTACAGATCTGCGGATAAACAAGGCTGTTATCAACGGAAGTCTCATTACTGTGGATCTGCCCAAGGATATGGCCCTGAAATTTAACAGCGGCAGCGCCAGCGGGATAACCTATACCAATATTCTTGCCATGACCACGCTGAATCTGCCCGGAATTGAAAAGCTCAAGATAACAGTAGAGGGTGAAGAAAACATTGAAAGTGACCATTTCAGCTTCAACGGAACCTTCGTCAAGTCGGAAGACGGAAAGAAGTATACATTGACCGACCAGGGAGACGGGAAAACACTTGATTACTAGAGAGTATACAGGATTCGAACTCAGGATTCGGAATAAAAGCTTAAAGCGGAATTCAGGGGTACAGAATGAAAGCCTTAAAAGCAGAAGAGAAAACAGTGAAAAAGAGCAGACTCATTGAAATATGCTTATTCCTCATTGCCGTTGCCGGGGTACTCGACACAATTATGATCTACAGCAAAAGCGGCGGCATGGACCTTGGCATATTGCTTCCGTCACTGGGCGGAGTCTGCATCATACTGGCCTTGCTTTTTAGAAAAACAGCTCTATACAGAAAAAATATGAAAGCGTGTAACCGCGTAGGAAAGCTTGTCATCGGACTTTTCGCAGTCTGGCTGCTTTCCTTTTTTATAGTGTCGGGCATACTTGCAGCCTCGGCCATATCCGAAAGGGATGAAAAGGTAGACTGTGTTATTGTCCTGGGAGCCGGCCTGAAGGGCGAAACTCCCACGCTGGTGCTGCTGGAGAGGTTGAACAACGCCCTTATCTTCCTGGCGGAAAATCCGGGGACAGGTGTCATTGTATCCGGCGGACAGGGACCCGGAGAGGCCATTACGGAGGCCGAGGCTATGAAAAGGTATCTTGTGGGCAACGGAGTATCTGAGGAATCCATAATCAAAGAGGAAAAGTCCACAAGCACCTACGAGAATATGCTTTTTTCAAAGGTAAAATATGAGGAAGCCACAGGAAAAAAGCTTGAAAAAATTATGATCATAACCAATGATTTTCACATGTTCAGGTCCAAAATACTTGCAGGACGGGCTGGACTTCAGGCTTATGGTATAAGCTCCGGCACCCCCTGGTACATATACCCAAACGTATTTTTGCGTGAATACTTTGCGGTCTTCAAGTCACTGATTTTTGACCGGTGACGGATTTTTCTTCTTTCATACTAATTCGGGTTGATGTAGAATATAAATATAGGAAGCGTGTACAAGCCGGGTTAGGGGATTGAAACGGGGGAATTTACGTGTCCGGATATTTTTTCACATATATAGGCAATATACCGGAGGAATTTCACAGCAAGCTGTTTTCGGCCTGGCACATTCTGGCTGTGGGGCTGGTGGCATGTTCATGGATAATCCTGATATTATTGTTTAAGGACAGAAGCCAAAGGGCCAAATGGAATTTTATTAAACTCATGAGCTTGCTGCTGCCTGTGCTGGAGCTGGCCCAGATGATCTGGTACGGAAGCGTTGGAGAATTTTCCTTCGGCTATACGCTTCCTCTACACTTATGCAGTCTTATGTCGGTGATACTTCCCATAATGGCTTTTTCAGGGAACGGCCTGTTAAAGGAGTATTCCTATGCCATGGGACTGGCCCCGGCTCTGATGACGCTGATAACGCCGGATGTTTACTACTACCCGGCATTTTCGTTTATTTACCTGCAGACAATGCTGGTACATGGGATAATATGCCTTATCCCGCTTTTCATGATTTTTGCCATGGGCTTCAGGCCCGATATCCGCAAGCTTCCCAAAGTGGTGGGCCTGCTTGTGGTTCTGGCAATCCTTATGGTTCCGGTGAATTATATAACAGACGGGAATTATTTCTTCCTGAGATATCCCGCTCCGGGCTCGCCTATGGAGAGCTTTGCGACGCTGGTTGGCAGCCCATGGTATCTGGTGCCTACATTCCTGCTGGGCTGTGTACTCTGGGCGGTATTATACCTTCCCTTTGTACTGCACGGGGCTGTGGTGAAGCGCAGGAAGCAGACGGCTGTTGAAGTAGGGGCAGAGCAGGAGGAAAGGGAGCCCGCCCTGATGAAATAGAACTGTGTCAGATCAGGTAATGACAGCTGCCCTTGTGCTGTTTGCACTGCTTTTTGAGGCTTGCCAGCTGCTCTGAAATCTGGTACTGGTCTTTAAACTGCATGTTTCTGTTTGTAATCCCGACGATCGAAAGCGAGATCAGAGGAAATTTCTCGGTGATGCCATGCCTGTTCTGGGTGATGATATAGCCGTTTTTAACGTCGTTTTCATTGTAATGGCTGAGCACATCCCGTTCAAAATTTTCGATGATGGACTTGCAAACGGGTTCGGCGTCATAATTATCCAGAATGATCACAAAATCGTCTCCGCCTATATGTCCGATAAATTGGTTGTTCCCGGTGTTTTTTGATATGGTGGAGGCCAGCAGCTTTATTATGGTATCGCCGTTTTCAAAGCCATAGACGTCATTATATGCCTTGAAGTTGTCAATATCGAGATACAATATGCTGTACTTTTCCTCGGAGGCGATACATTTGTTTATTTTTTGCTCAATGATCACATTGCCGGGCAGTCCTGAGAGGGGATTCTGATGCTTTGCATTGCCGACCTCGATTTCCGTGGTTTTTTGCAGCAGGTCCTTAATGGTTACGGTTCCAAAGTATTCTCCGTTTTTGGTCACAATGATGAAATCATACAGCTTGTCCGCCGGACGCGACATGGCAATGTGGGAAACGGCGCTTATGGGCATTTCGCAATCCACCTCCAGAAAATCGGTTTCCATCAGGGATGTAACCGGTTTTTTCTGATAAAGGCTGAAGCCATAGCGTCCGCCTAATTCCAGCGTAAATCTCGCTTTGGAAATGATGCCTGTAACCATGCTGTTTTCTATCACGCACAGCTCAAGAATGGAAGGGTTGCTCTTGAAAATTTCAAAAACCTGCTCCACATTTTTTTCGGGAGAGATGGTAGGTGTATCGGCGGCGAGGTTTTCTATGTAAATGCTGTTTACCTGATTTCCGAAGGTGTGGTTTTTCTTTCTGTTTATATCCTTCAGAACGTTGATTACCTCAGGTGTGATGGGGAGCATTTCCTCATTGGGCCTCTGGATAAAATATCCCTGCCCGTACTGGACTCCAAGATTGATAAGAGTTTCCAGTTCCTCTTTTGTTTCGATGCCCTCCGCGATCAGGTGGATATTTGCCAGGTGGGACAGCTCGATCATGCTCTTTACCAGCGCAAATTTAATATTGTCCGCATTTATGTTCCGGATCAGGTTCATATCCAGCTTAATATAGTGAGGCTTGATATCACTGATGAGATTGAGGCCCGAATAACCTGCGCCTGCGTCGTCTATGGCTATCTTGTAGGTCTGTTCCTTGTAGTGGGTAACTGTGCTCTTGAAGCTGGTCATGTCGTTTACGGCATTGCGTTCCGTTATCTCGAAAATTATATTTTCAGGAGTGATGCCGTACTGGCTCAGATATTCCTTGGTAAAGCCCTGGCGGAATTTTATATCGTGCATCACGTTAGGGTTTACATTTACAAAGAGTTTAGTGCTGCAGGGTTGGCTGTTGTTTCTGAAAGCCGCTTCAAGGGACTGGGTACGGCAAAGCAGCTCCAGATCCCACAGCCTGTTAAACAGGCCCGCGTAATAAAACAGCTCATCCGGAGTTTTTATATAGGAATCCCCCGTGACCCTGCTCAGGGCCTCATGTCCGAGAACCGTGCCGTCCCTGAGAGATATTATAGGCTGAAAAACGGTTTTTATCCGGCGGTTATCAACTATCCTTGATATCTCTTCTTCAATCCTGTTTACCATAATTAATCCTTAATATTGATAGTATTTGTCAATAATTGTAGCATTTCAGCATTAAATAAATGCTAAGCAATTGTTAATTTCTACTCCAGCCTGTCCAGAGGCTTTACCGCAGGGCCTTCAAGCACGCTTCCGTCGTAGTTGTATCTTGAAGCGTGGCAGGGGCAGTCCCAGGTTTTTTCCGCAGAGTTCCAGCTGACTTCACAGCCGAGATGTTTGCAGGTTGTGTCCACAATATGGATATTTCCGTCCGTATCCTTATAGGCCCCGGCTTTTTTGCCGTTCACAGTGACAGGCTTGCCTTCTCCCAGCCTGAGTGTAAATTCCTCGGAAGGGGACTTCAGCTTGCCTGTTATGAGATTCTCGGCCACATTCAGATTTTCCTTTATGAAATTTTTAGCCGAATCCACTGCTGTGAACCTGGAAGGCCTGAATATATCTTCCACCTCGCTCTTGCCCTGCGTTATTATATCCCTTATGAGCATGGCGGACACGGTGCCGGAGGTCATTCCCCATTTCTGAAAGGCCGTGGCAATGAATATATTGTATTTGTTCCGGGTAATATGGCCGATAAAGGGTATTTCATCCATAGCCGTGTAATCCTGCGCCGACCAGCGGTGGGATATCTCGTTGACTGAAAAGGTTTCTTCCGCAAATTTGATGAGGTTCTTATAATGCTGCTCTTCAAAGTCATCCTGACCGGTCTTATGATGTTCTCCGCCGATTATCAGCAACTGCTCCTCATCCTCCAGGGGATGGGTCCTGATGGATCTGACCGGGTTCTCGTATGAAATATACATGCCGCCCGGCAGCTTTGAGGGGGAACGTGCGGCAATGGAATAGGATCTCTCGCCGAACATTCTGGCGGAGTAGAAGCCATTTCCGTCATAGAAAGGAAAGTGGCTGGCCACGATCACCTTATCCGACAGTATGCTGAAACCGTTTCTGGTAGAAGTCTTGCACTCCCTGTCCTCGTGAATATCTATGGCAGTGGTGTTTTCAAATATATGTCCTCCGTTTTTAACAAAGAGGCCGGCCAGTGCCAGCAAATACTTCCGGGGGTGGAACTGGGCCTGGTCGTGAAAACAGATGGCGCCTTTTACGGGAAAGGGCAGGCCGGTGGAGGTCTCAAAGGTAGCGGGCAATCCCAGGGAGTCCGCAGCCTTTACCTCGTTTTCAAGCTCACGGATGTGTCTTTCATCCATGGTGTAGACGTAGGAGGGCTGGCGGCTGAAGTCACAGGGGATATTATTTTCAGAAATGATGTTTTCCATAAGAGAAACAGCCTTTTCATTAATTTCTCCGTATTTCTGTGCAGCGTCTCTGCCCAGCTGCTTTATCAGCCTGGCATATTTCAAATCATGCAGGGCGGTTATCTTTGCCGTGGTATGTCCGGAGGTGGACAGCGCTATTCCGCCGGAATCGATTATGACCACATCAAAGCCTTTCTTTTGCAGCAGATAGGCATTTGTTATACCTGCGATCCCGCCTCCCACGACCAGAATATCGGTCTTTATATTGTCATGCAGCTCAGGATAGCCGGTTTTTGGGGTGGAAGCGATCCAATAGGATTCCACGGGCTTTAAAAACGTCTTTTCAATAAGATTTTGCATATTAGCTCCATTTCAGGTCCATAGTCCAAGCAGGTTATCTATGACCAGAGTTTAATGATTTGATCAGCGGTTAATTCTGTTATTATAGTAACCAAAAGGAATATTATTTATTTCAGACAAAACAAAAAGGGAAAGCCGCAAACGGACTTTCCCCATTGGAAGACAAGAAAACAATAACTAATAATAGAAATCTCATAAGAGAATTGTAGCACACTTGCTTTGTAAATTCAAGAACAGTATGAAATAGGCTGAACAGATCAGAGTCATATTCTCTCCGGTGGGGGACCCTGTTTTGACACTGCAAGGTAAATATGGTACCATGTTACAGTATGGTGTTTTGCCTTCGGGCAAAGCGCCATATACTTTTTTTAGGGGTAATACCATTAAATGTATTATGAAAAGGAGGAGATGGCTGTGGCAGAAAAACATATGCTGACTGTGTCCGCTTATGAAAATTTGCTTACCCATTTAGTGGATTTTGAAGAAAGGAGGTCTCAAATTACCAATTTGTATTTTCCGGATTTCGGCAGGAAGAGGGAAGAGTTTGAAAGGCTTATAGACGGATATATAAGCGATCTGGACACCGTTGTAAAAAATGCTTTGTTTTCAGACGGCGCAAGTGATGATTTTCCGTTTGTTTGCCTGAACAGTGAAGTGGAGATCGAGGATGTTGAGGATCACGAGAGATACAATTACAGGGTGATAGTTCCGGAAACCAGCTATAATGGAAAAAATTGTATAACTATTCTGTCCCCTATGGGGAAGGCTCTGCTGCGCGGGAAGGTGCATGAGATCGTCACTGTGGATACGCCTTCCGGTATATACAGATACAGGATCAGGACGATAAAATTCAGATAGGGCATTGAAGTAATACATAAGCATGGGGAGGTGTTGCAAAATATCGATTTAATATATGCGAGATTTAAAGTATGTCGGTCCTTCCGTACTGACCTGCAATCAATATGCAGTACGGACTGATTTTTCTGCATATATTGGGTTTGCTGTATTTTGCGATACCTCTTACCAAAAGTCAATTACGGTTGAAAGCCTTCGCCTTCCGGGACAATATCGCTTTTAAGCGGGTTTTCAACACAGTTTGGGCTTGCATGATTTTTTATACTTCAGGAGGCTTCAGCATCAAACCCAAACTACCGGCTTTCATCCGATATAATTGACTTGAAAAAATGACGCTGATTTATATATGGCATGCAATTATTTTGAAACTGACAACCGGGGTCTTGTATAAAAATAGTGTAAAACGCGGCAATAATCAGGAATTTACCATAAAATGTTTTAGGGTAAAGCACTACTGCTATAAACTGGAAAACAGAAAAATGAAAGATTTCAAAAAGTGGCTTGCAATAATCTTTTGCCAATGATATAATTTGGAGGAATTGGTGTACAATGGGGTATGCTGTTAATGGGATCATTCTGTCTTTTTATGGGACTTTAAAAACTAACTCCTTGTCTCCAAAATTATAAAACTATTTATAAAAGTAAGCGGCAGGAGGGCTAAAATGAAGATTTTGCAGAGAGTTATGGAACAGGTAATCAAAAGGAATCCCGGAGAGCCTGAATTTCACCAGGCGGTAAAAGAGGTGCTGGAGTCGCTGGAAACCGTTGCGGAAAAACATCCTGAATGGGTTGCGGCCGGTGTATTTGACAGGATTGTAGAACCTGAAAGGCAGATCATATTCAGAGTCCCATGGGTTGACGACAGCGGCAGGGTTTATGTAAACCGCGGCTTCAGAATTCAGTTCAACAGCGCCATAGGACCTTACAAGGGAGGATTGAGACTCCATCCCTCGGTCAATGCAAGCATTCTTAAATTTCTTGGTTTTGAACAAATATTCAAAAATTCGCTTACCGGTCTCCCCATAGGAGGAGGTAAAGGCGGAAGTGATTTTGACCCAAAGGGCAAATCCGATAATGAGATTATGAGGTTCTGCCAGAGTTTTATGACGGAGCTCTCAAAGCACATCGGAGCAGATACGGATGTTCCTGCGGGAGATATAGGCACCGGTGCAAGAGAAATAGGTTATATGTACGGACAGTATAAGAGGCTCAGGAATGAGTATACGGGAGTATTGACCGGCAAGGGCCTCACATGGGGCGGAAGCCTGGTGCGTACCGAAGCTACCGGCTATGGACTTTGCTATTTCATGGATGAGGCGCTCAGGGCCGGAGGAAGGTCATTTAAAGATGCTGTCGTTGTGATTTCCGGTTCCGGAAATGTTGCAATATACGCCGCCGAAAAGGTTCGCCAATTGGGCGGAAAAGTGGTCGCATTAAGCGATTCGGACGGTTACATATATGATCCGGACGGGATCAGGCTGGAAACTGTTAAGCAGTTAAAAGAGATAGAAAGAAAGCGCATCGGCGAATATGTGAAAATTCATACAAATGCTGTCTATACCAATGGCTGCTCGGGGATATGGAGTATTAGGTGTGATATTGCCCTTCCCTGCGCCACACAGAATGAAATAGACGGAACCTCTGCGGAGCTGCTTGTTAAAAACGGCTGTTATGCTGTGGGTGAAGGTGCAAACATGCCTTCCACTCCTGAAGCCGTTGAGGTATATCTGAAAAATAGACTGATATATGGGCCGGCAAAGGCTGCAAATGCGGGAGGAGTGGCAACATCAGCCCTGGAGATGAGCCAGAACAGCATGCGCTATTCCTGGTCCTTTGAGGAAGTAGATGCAAAATTGAAGGAAATCATGGTAAATATACACAGGAATGTAAGCGAAGCCGCAAAGGAATACGGCTTTGAAGGAAATCTTGTTGCAGGGGCCAACATTGCCGGTTTCCTGAAGGTCGCCAAAGCAATGTATGCGCATGGCGTTGCTTACTAGACATACATAAAAATCAAAGGGGCCGTTACAACGGCCTCTTTATGGTTTCCCTCTTCTTTTCGGTACAATTTTTTGAGAACAATAATTGGATTTGAACTGTTAAATTATTAGAAAATGTAATAAAATTATAGAATATATTACATTTGGCAAGGTCTCAGGGGCTGGGGCTTTAAAAGAAAACGCATATGGCTTCAGAACCGGGCTCTATGCCTGATAAGGAGAGAACATGACAGATTCAATTAATAACGGAATTGTGGAAATAAAGGCAAAAAGGCTTGGGGCTGAGCTGACAAGTATAAAAAATATGGCTTCCGGGCTGGAATATTTATGGCGGGGAGATGGGAAGTATTGGGGAGGGCAGTCCTATAACCTGTTCCCTTTAATTGGAGGAGTGCCCAAGGATACATATTTATTGGACGGCCGCAGCTATAATATAAAATCACATGGCTTTGCCAGAAACTCAGAATTTGAACTTTATTCTAAAACTGATAAAAAACTCGTCTACAGGCTTAAGGCTTCGGAGGAACTGCTGCGCCAGTACCCTTATGAATTTGAATTGTTTGTATCCTATGAGCTGGAGGGCAATGTTCTGAAGCATGGCTTCAAGGTGAACAATCTCAGTAGGGCTGAAATGCTGTTTTCAGTGGGAGGCCATCCCGGTTTTAACTGTCCCCTGAATGAAAATGAAAGTATGGATGATTACACTCTTGTTTTTGAAACTGAGGAAACCGCTTATACCAGAAGGAAAGCCGATGGATTTTTAACAGGTGAAAAAAAGCTGTTTTTGAACAATGAGAAGGAAAAAAAGCTTTCACACAGCATGTTTTATGATGGCCCAATCATTCTGCAGGAGCTGAAGTCCGGCTGGGTGGAGATAAAAAACTCAAAAAACAGCCATGTGATCAGAGTGGATTTTAAAGGTTTTCCATACCTGGGAATCTGGTCTACGACAAATGACGGTCCTTTCGTATGCATTGAGCCATGGTATGGAGTTGATTCCACTGTGGGTGACTCGCCCGACTTTACCGAAAAGGAAGGCCTGCGGAGACTGGAAGCCGGAAGTAGCTTTGAATGCGGGTATACCATGGAATTTAAGGGCGACTAAATGTCCGGAGGTCCATATGAAAAAAGATAACTATAGTGAAATTGTGTCCATTTACTCCAGGTCCCTGGAAATTTTAAAGAATTACAGAGATTCTTTAAATAATAATGGAGTTTCAAATACTGAGGATTTCAATACGGCAGTAAATGATATAAAAATTATTTCTTCGTGGCTGGATGCCAAAAATGCAAACCAAAATTTTAATATCTATGGTTCAGGAGAATTACTCAGAGAAAGCAAGGTTTCCAGCCGGATAATAAACGAATTATTATTCTGAGTTCCGGCTGCCGAATTCATAAAAGTTTTTCATAACACTCACCGCCCCTGACCGCGGGCGGTCGATTAATCGGCCATGCCCGTCAATGAACAAATATCTCCTTTTAAAAAGAAAATGTCACAAAATATGATTTCAAAGTGTTATATATGGTGTGAGAAAAAAGAAAGGAGAGATACTTTGGACAGAATAGAAACTGCCGTACAAGGGGTGAAGGCCGGTGAAACACATTTATTTGAGATAATTATTGATACCTATCAGCAACAGTTGTTCCACTACTGTTACCACATGCTCGGAAACACACAGGAAGCCGAGGATGCGGTTCAGGAATCCTTTATAAAAGCTTTTCAAAAAATCGGAGCTTATAAAAAGTCAATTTCTTTTTCGGCATGGCTGTATAAAATAACACATAACTATTGTTTAAATGTTATTCGCCGAAAAAAGCTTCTGCATTTTATTTCTTTATCCTATGATTCCGAAAATGAGAACCAATGGCATTATTATATGAAGAACTGTCTGAAACCGGCTGAAAATGAAGGGGGGCTTGGGCAGTCTCTTGTAAAAGCTTTAAAACGCCTTTCCCCTGCGGAAAACGGCATACTTATACTTCGTATCATGGAAGAGAGAAGCTTTGACGAGATTGCCAGGATACTTAATCTCAAGCCTGCAGCTGTCCGTAAAAAATACGAGAGGCTCCGCAGGAAACTGAAAAATCTCATTGAACAGGAAAAAGAAGGAGGTACATCCCATGAAGGATTTTCCGTCAGCAATTGATCTGAAAAGAATTTTCAGCAGTGCCGGTCTTCCGGAAATTGATATTACAGAGAGCACTCTGAATAAAATCTCAAATAAAACGGCTCAAAAAAACAGAATAAGTACAAGGAGGCTTCTTATTGCGGTTCCGTTGGCGATTGTACTTATCAGTTCCACAGTTTTTGCCGTGGGACATATATGGTCATTGAAAGGACCAAAGGATGTCCCGTACACTTATTCATTGGAAACCGCCAATAGGGAACCGAAGGTATATGAAATGTTCTCAAAGGAAATCAACGGGCTTAAGCCCGGGAAAGTATTATTTATCTTTCATAATGCCAATAAGCCTGAAATTATTGAAACCCATTATGGCCCGCAGAAATATTATAATCTGGAAGAATTTAAGCAGAAGGTTGGAATGCAGCGTTTTTTAGCACCTGATCTTTTACCCGAGGGATACAAATTCAAGGAAGCAACTGTTGACTTGTCCAAAATACCGGATTCGTTTATTAAAGATCTGATTAAAGAGTCTCAAAATGAGAAGGGAGAGTACTTTTATAAGCTTGCGGACCTCGATCCTCAAAATGAAGTGACTGCGTATTCATTGCTTTTCCAGAAGGAAAATCAGCAGGACAAGGATCGTGAAGACATTCTTGTGAGTGTGAATTATAATTGGGCGCTGGACGGTATAAATGAAAGAAAATATGATCAGCAGGCACAGAAAATTAAAATAGGTGATTTTGAGGCGATTTTCACAAAATGGGATTGGAAGAGCGAAATCAAATGGCTGATAAAGGGGAATGATTCCAATACTTATGTTTCTGTTGCCTCTGTGAAAATAGGAGAAAATTTTTCTCCGGATTACATTGAAAATCTGGAAAAAGTCGCGGAAAGCATAAAATGATATGCTCCGCCTTATGGTAAACAGTTTTTATCTACTAACAGGGGAGGATAAAGTTTTCCCATATAATAAAATGAAAAAGCCTTCAATGATAAATTGTTTATAAAATCATTGAAGGCCTTTTTTTAAACTATCTTCACATCATACTCCCTGAACCGGTAATCCAGCTCTATGAGCCAGGCTATCAGCTGGGGGCGGCCCATGAGCTGGCCGTACTCATGCGGTCCTTGCTTCCATGCAGAGATATAAAAGCAGACTGAGAACTGTCTTTTCACTGTAACTTCGTAAAAACTAAAATATGATATAATTGGTATATATATGTAATTATAACGAAATTATCTTAAAAATGAGACAGGAGAGATACTATGCTTGCAGGTATAATGTCTATTGAAAAGGGCAATGGTCGAAGAAGGTACATTATCCTATTGACAATTTTGCTGGGGCTGACATTGGCAGTATCCGCCTTTTTATTTTTGCGCACCGAAAAGGAAATACGAAGATTTGAAGAGACCTTCAAATTGACTCTGCCAAAAGAGACAAGTGTAATTTTCAGCGAAGATACTCACGGTTCTTTTGGAGAGGGTGCAAGCCTCTATATCTATCAGTTGGATACACCTGGCATGGGTGAATTTGTAAGCCAGCCAAGGCTGAAAGAATGGCTATATTTGCCGATAACAGATAAAAAAATGCTCAAAGAGTTGAAAAGCATAGTCAAAGGTATTTCGGGCACCAAAATTTCAAAAGAAATGAATCTGGACATGCAAAATGGTCTCGTTTATGTAAGAAACAGATATAACAGCCTCCCTTTTAATGGATATATGCGGGATGAATTCTATAGAAACATTATAATTGGAATTGTTGATATTCAAAAAAACAAAGTGTACTATTATACATCGGATATGTAATGAAAATTCAGCAAAGGGCGGAATTGGAACAGGACTGAAAATGACATTCTTAATGTAAAAGATGTAATTAAAGATATTTACAATATTTGCAATCTAAGCAAAGGCTCCTCAAACAATGCATCAGAGGAGCCTCTTTCTAGAGATAACTTAAACTATCTTCACATCATACTCCCTGAACCAGTAATCCAGTTCTATGAGCCAGGCTATCAGCTGTGGGCGGCCCATGAGCTGGCCGTACCAGGTGATGTTGCTGCCGGAGCTGAGGACCTGCAGCGCATCCTTGTGGAGAATGTCTTTGAGGATGGAATCGGGCCGGGCCATGACCTGCTGGAACATGCCGGTCACAATCCTTTCGTATTCGGGATTGTGTGTTTTGGGGTAAGGGCTCTTTTTCCTGTGAAGTATTTTGTCCGGCAGGTAGTCAGCCATGGCGCTGCGGAGCAGGGCTTTTTCTTCCTTGTTCTTGAATTTGATACTCCAGGGGACATTATATACATATTCCAAAATTCTGTGGTCGGAGAAGGGCACCCTCACCTCAAGCCCGCTGGCCATACTCATGCGGTCCTTGCGTTCCAGAAGGCTGACCATGAACCAGTTGACCGAGAGCCAGGTGGCAATCCTGGCGGTCCGCATTTCCTGGGATTCGTTTCCTGCCAGCGGGCAGGCGTTCTTGCTGTCCAGATACATCTGTTTTACAAAATCAAAGCCCTGCCTTGGCTTGGCAAAATCAGAATCAAAGAGGAAAATTCTGGACTCCGGGTCGTGAATCCAGGGGAAAAAGTCTCTGTGCAGCATTTCCGCCCTGTAAAACCAGGGATATCCTCCGAATATTTCATCGGCGCATTCACCGCTGAGAGCGACAGTGTGCCTTTTTTTGACCTCCTTGCAGTAATACAGCAGGGAGGAATCGATATCGGCCATACCGGGGTAATCCCTGTATTTTACCACGCCGGTCAGCAGGTCAGCTATTTTTTGCTGGCTGGCCGTGAGGACCGTATGGTCTGTTTTGAGATAACCGGCAATCCAGACGGCGTATTCGTCATCGCTTTCCGGCTGGAAGCCGGTGGATTCAAAATGCTTTTTATTGCCTTCGTATTCAAAGGAATATGTGGAGAGGGTGCCCCCATGCTTTGCATCCGACCGTGCCACAGCGGTTACGGCTGATGAGTCCAGCCCTCCTGATAAAAAGGTGCAGAGAGGAACGTCGGACACCAGCTGCCTCTTTATGGCGTCGGTCAGATAATATCTGGTCTTTTCAACTATGGTGCTTTCATCATCTTCCAGCTCATAAGCCTGAAGGGACCAATAATTATATAAACTCAAGCCGTCCTCACTGTAAATCCCATGGGTGGCCGGGGATATTTCGAAGATGTTTTTGAAAATGCCATTATTGGAAGGCCGCATGGGGGAGAGATATAAAATTTGCCATATACCCTCACTGCCCAGCTCAGCCTGCATTTTCGGGTGCTTCAGAATTGCCTTCGCCTCGGAGGCAAATATCAGCGTATTGCCCAGAATACTGTAAAAGAAGGGCTTTACACCCATTCTGTCCCTGGAGAGGTATATCCGCTTTTTGGATTCATCATATACCGCGAAGGCATAGATGCCGTTCAGCCTTGAAGAACAGTCCATACCCCAGATTATGTATGAATAAAGCACTACTTCCGTATCGCAGTGGGTGGTGAAATTCACTCCTGCGGAGATAAGTTCGATTCTGAGGTCGTCGGCATTATATATTTCTCCGTTGTATACTATTGTATATTTGTTACCTTCAAAGGTAACGGTCATCGGCTGCAAACCGTTTTCAACGTCAATGACTGCCAGCCTGTTGTGGGCAAAACACACATATTCGTCCCTGTAGAAGCCGTTTTGGTCAGGGCCTCTGTGAGCCAGTGTTTTTCCCATTTCCTTTAATGTATCGTCAGCGACGTCCGAAGTGGTATCTTTAAAATTAATTATTCCAAGAATCGAGCACATAAACATTCCTCCGGAAATTCAAAATAAAAAAAGCAAAAGACAACATTGTCGGTGCTTCCTGCTTATATTCAGTATATGAATCCCCGGGGATATTAGTGCAAGGTATGGAGCAATAATCCCGGCGCCGTCATAAAAAAAGAAGCAACCAGGGGATACCTGATTGCTTCTTGGGCTTTTATTCCCGATTAAACATTTTAAACATTGAAAAGAAGGTCGCCGTATGTTGGGAACGGATAGAGATCCTTTGGAATAATAGTCTCTATCTTGTCTGCGTCTGTCCTCAAAGCTTCCATTGCAGGTATAACAGTCTTGCTGAAAGCCTCTGCCTGCTTTAAAGCACTTGAAGTCTCGGCGCTTGCTTTTTCAATTGCCTTCTTCAATGCGCTGATATTTGAAGCAAATGAGCTGAGTACGGGAGAGAGTTCCTTCAATACCGAGGACTGAGCCGAAACCTCAACTGACATTCCGGTGGCTTTTACCGAATTGATGGTATCCGACAGTTCCTTGCTGAATGTGAAGGCGGCGGGTAAGATCTCGGTTTTTGCCATGGAGAGCATGGTCAGCGCTTCGATATTTATAGTCTTTACATAGTTTTCAAGAAGGATTTCATATCTTGATTCAATTTCAGACTTGCTCAATACGCCATGCTTGACAAATACTGCAACGTTCTTGTCCTTTATAAATGTAGGTATGCACTCAACAGTTGATTTCAGATTGAGCAGGCCTCTGCTTTCAGCCTCTGCAACCCATTCGTCGGAATAGTTGTTGCCGTTGAATATAACGCGCTTGTGTTCTTTCACTGTTTCAGATATCAAAGCACCAACAGCATTTGTGAAATCATCGGCGGTTTCCAGCTTGTCGGCAAACTTCTGAAGTGTGTCTGCAACAATAGTATTCAGAACGAAATTAGGTCCTGCGATGGAAGCTGTTGAACCCACCATTCTGAATTCGAATTTATTACCTGTAAATGCAAAAGGTGATGTCCTGTTACGGTCTGTAGTATCCTTTGGAAGCTTAGGTAAGCTTGCAACACCTGTTTCAAGCAGCGAACTGTAGCTCTTGCCTTTTGCCTTGCCGTTTTCCAGCTGAGCCAATATGTCAGTCAGCTGGTCGCCAAGGAATACGGAAACTATGGCCGGAGGAGCTTCGTTAGCACCAAGCCTGTGGTCGTTTCCGGCGGAAGCTACCGACAAACGGAGCAGATCCTGATAATCGTCAACAGCCTTGATAACAGCGGTGAGGAATACGAGGAACTGGATATTTTCATGAGGAGTCTGGCCGGGTTCCAGAAGGTTCTGGCCGTCGTTTGTGGACATTGACCAGTTATTGTGTTTGCCCGAACCGTTTACACCTGCAAAGGGCTTTTCATGCAGAAGGCAGGTAAGACCGTGCCTGATGGCAACCTTCTGCATCATTTCCATTACCAGCTGGTTGTGGTCAGTTGCAACATTTGATGATGAGAATATGGGAGCCAGCTCATGCTGCGCAGGAGCAACCTCATTATGTTTTGTTTTTGCTGAAATACCCAGCTTCCAGAGCTCGGAATCCAGATCCTTCATGTATGCGGATACTCTTTCTTTAATGCTGCCGAAATAGTGGTCTTCCAGCTCCTGCCCCTTTGGAGGCTTAACGCCGAAAAGTGTTCTTCCTGTGAAGATCAAGTCCTTACGCGCTTTCCAGAGTTCTCTGTCAACGAGGAAGTATTCCTGTTCCGGACCAACAGTTGTAGTAACTCTTGTAGCTGTCGTGTTCCCGAATAGTTTCAACACTCTTAATGCCTGTTTGCTGAGAGCTTCCATTGAACGGAGCAGCGGAGTCTTCTTGTCAAGAACCTCGCCGGTATATGAGAGGAATGCTGTAGGAATGCAGAGAGTACCGTCTTTAACAAAAGCCGGTGAAGTACAATCCCATGCGGTATATCCTCTGGCTTCAAAAGTGGCTCTCAAACCGCCGGATGGGAAGGAGGAAGCATCGGGTTCACCTTTGACAAGCTCCTTGCCGCTGAATTCCAATATTACTTTGCCGTCTGAAGTAGGTGAAATGAATGCGTCATGCTTTTCAGCCGTAATACCTGTCATTGGGTGGAACCAATGGGTAAAATGTGTCGCTCCCTTTTCAAGAGCCCAATCCTTCATTGCACTTGCCACTACGTCGGCAACTGACTCATCAAGAGTCAACCCCTCGTCTATAGTCTTTTTCAGTGACTTATAGGTCGCCTTTGGAAGACGTTCGCGCATTGTTGCATCATTAAATACGCTGCTTCCATAAATCTCAGTTACATTTGCCATAATAACCCTCCTTGATAATAAAATTTGATTATTGGTTTATTGTTTACATTATAAAAAAAGGCATTCCACTCACAACTTACATGAAGTCGATAGAGTGAAACGCCTTTGTTTCACGATTAAATATAATTTTGCAAGTCACCAAGAGATTTAAGCTCCGGATCGGACTTTGCTTCTATGGATCGAGTCTTGTCATATCCCTGGGGAATAAGGACGCTTCCCGTACGTTTTTCTGATTTAAAAGCATCATCAGCAATCTTTCAAGACCTATACCAAGCCCGCCGTGAGGAGGCATTCCATACTTGTGGATCATCAGATAGGATTTGAAATCCTCGGGATCCAACCCCTTATCCTTCATTTTCTGGACCTGCTGCAGGTAATCATGTATTCTCTGGCCGCCGGTGGTGACCTCAAGCCCTCTGAAGAAAAGGTCGAAACTTAAAGCGTAATCGGGATTTTCCCTGTCGTCCATGGCGTAAAAGGGGCGCTTGGAGGAAGGGAAGTGAGTGATAAATACGAACTCACTGTTAAATTCCTTTTTGACATATTCGCTTATGGCGATCTCTTCGTCGGGGTCGAAATCATAGTAGTTCTTTACCTTGCGCCCCATATTTTTAAGTATCTCCTTACCCTCGAGAAAAGTGAGGGCAGGTATTGTATCGATTTCAGGGACTTCTGCGTTCAGCAGCTCCAGCTCGGGGACATAATTTGTTTTGAGCTCCTCCATAACAGCCTTGAGCATACCGGTTTCCATTGCCATGACATCATACATATCATTGATATAGCCCATTTCAAAATCAAGGCCTATATATTCATTCAAATGTCTTGAGGTGTTGTGCTTTTCAGCCCTGTATACCGGAGCTATTTCAAACACCCTGTCAAAAACCCCGACCATTATCTGTTTATAGAACTGGGGGCTCTGGTTCAGAAAAGCCTTTTCCCCGAAATAGTCCAGCTTGAAAATATTAGCTCCGCCTTCGGCTCCGGCTTTAACGATTTTAGGAGAGTGGATCTCCGTGAAGCCCTTGGACAGCATGTAATTTCTAAAGCCTGATACGATACCTTCCTGCAGTTTGAATACCGCGCGCTGCTTGTGGTTTCTGAGCACATATGAGCGGTTTTCAAGATTGACCTCAAGAGATATGTTCAAACCCTTCTTATTAATAATAACAGGCATGGGCTCCGCGGGGGAAGAGAGCACGGTAATGCTTTTCAAGCAGAGCTCAAATCCGTTTGCAGCCCTCTCGTCGGATTTTACAGTACCCGACGCCTCAACATTGTCATTTTCCTGTAATTTGCTCAAATCAAATTTGCAGGCCTCCGGATCGAAAACACATTGCACGAGATATCTTCCCGTACGGAGTATTATGAAAGCAAATGTACCCATATCGCGGATTCTGTATACTGAGCCGTTCAGTGTCAGCTCCGAACCGCTTTTTACATCCTTCGGATCGAATATAGCCGAAGAACTTGGTGAAATTGGCTTCATCGGTTACATTCCTCCTTTCAGTTTTTCAAGCTGGCTTCTCAAAACTTCCTGTACGACTTTGGGATTGCCTCTGCCGGCTAATGCCCTGGAGCATTGTCCCATAAGGAAGCCGAAAGTTTTTTCCTTGCCTTCGAGATATTCGGCAACAGCTTTTTCATTATTTGAAAGGATCTCTTTAACCGTATTTTCAACCTCTGCGGTGTCGTTTATAACCTTGTAGCCGTTTACGGCAACTATGGCCTCGGGCTCTTTTCCGCTTTCAAACATTTCAGCCAGCACTTTTTTTGCATTTGCGGCGGTTATTTCTTCAGCTTCTATCATCTTTACCAGGCGGCCAAGGACATTTCCTCCGAAGGGGATATCGTCTGCAGACAAGCCGCTGTCGTTGAGCCTTCTTAAAACTTCAACTACTATAAAGTTGGAAGCCGCTTTTGGATTTCCGCATTCAGCGGCGGCGATTTCAAAGAAATCCGAAAGGCTGACCGAAGTGAGAAGCAGGTTTGCATCGGCTTCGTTTAACCCATATGCGGACGTATACTTTTCAAACCGCTTGTTTGGCAGCTCGGGCAGTGAATTGCGGAGCGCCTCTATTTCTTCACCGGTAAAGGTGACAGGAACCACATCTGGCTCCGGAAAATACCTGTAGTCATGGGCATCTTCCTTGCTTCTCAAAGCTTTGCTTTCACCCTTGTTGTCATCCCATCTTCTGGTCTCCTGGATAATCCTTTTACCCTCGTCCAGAAGCTCCGACTGTCTTTGAATCTCACTGTCGATAGATCTGGCTATACCTCTGATGGAATTTATGTTTTTCATCTCGGTCCTTGTACCAAGCTCATCAGTGCCAAAAGGCCTGACGGACACATTTACGTCGGCTCTCAGGGAACCTTCCTCCATGCGGCAGTCGGATACTCCCGAATAGAGCAGCATGAGACGTACCTTTTCAACAAATTCCTTCGCTTCCTCGGAAGAGGACAGGTCCGGTTTTGTAACTATTTCAATAAGAGGGACGCCGCAGCGATTGTAGTCTGCAAGGCTGTACTTGTCATAGCCGTCGTGCAGCAGCTTTCCAGCGTCCTCTTCCAGATGTATTCTTTCTATCCGGATGAATTTTTCACCCTCGGGCGTATTAATTTTCAAGCCGCCGTCCTTGCATATGGGCAAATCAAACTGTGAAATCTGATAGGCCTTTGGCAGATCGGGATAAAAATAATTTTTCCTGTCCAGCTTTGAAAATTTATTTATTTCACAATTCAGCGCAAGACCGGCTTTAACGGTATATTCCACCGCGGTCTTATTAAGTACCGGCAGTGTACCGGGCATTCCCGTGCAAACGGGGCAGCATCTTGTATTGGGCTCTCCTCCGAAACTTACGGGGCAGTCGCAGAATATCTTTGACCGGGTGGATAATTCAGCATGTATTTCCAACCCTATTGTTGGTATATATTTCATACAAACCTCTCATCTCGTGCAAGGCACGTTGTATAAATAATAACGTAAAAAGCACAATGAATAATGTAATTTTACTGCACATACGCTCGCTTTCTTCCTAAATGGCCGGCACTCTGAATCCAGGGGCAAAATCAGCTTCAAAAGCTGCGGCAGCCTTGAAAATCTCACGTTCTCCAAGCGGTTTTCCGGTAAAGGACAAGCCTATGGGAAGACCGTTTGAATCATAGCCGCAGGGAAGAGATATTGAAGGAAGACCTGCAATATTTACAGCAACAGTATAAATATCGGACAGATACATGGTTAATGGATCATCGGTGTTCTGACCGAGTTTAAAAGCGGTTTCAGGAGTGGTAGGGTGAAGCACCACGTCGTATTTTGCAAAGGCATCGTCAAAACCCTTGCTTATCAGAGTCCTCAGCTTAAGCGCTTTTTTATAGTAGGCATCGTAATATCCTGACGCCAGCGCGTAGGTTCCAAGCAAAATCCTTCTCTTGACTTCCGGACCGAAGCCTTCGGCCCTGGAACGCCCTATCAGTTCCTGGTATGACTTGCAATTGTCGGCTCTGTATCCGTACTTGACGCCGTCGTATCTTGACAGGTTTGAGCTGGCTTCGGCGGACGACATCAGGTAATATGCCGGAATAGCATGCTTAAGGCTTGGCATTGAGAATTCTTCAACCTTTGCACCAAGCTTTTCAAGAGTATCTATTGATTTATATAATGCATTTCTGACTTCAGTGTTGAGTCCTTCCGTAAGGTATTCCTTTGGAAGTCCGATTTTGAAATCCTTTATTCCGCCGGAAACGGAAGAGCTGTACGGGGCTTCGCTTTTATATTTAAGAGAAGTGCCGTCTTTGGGGTCCTGTCCGCTTATGCAATCCAGTAAAATGGCGCAGTCCTCAACAGTTTTTCCTATGGGGCCGATCTGGTCGAAAGAGGAGGCAAACGCCACAAGGCCATACCGTGATATGAGACCGTATGTAGGCTTCATACCCACAACTCCGCAAAACGCCGAAGGCTGCCGGACGGATCCGCCCGTATCGGAGCCAAGTGAGCCCAAAGCCAGAGAGGCGGACACGGAAGCGGCCGATCCTCCGGAAGAACCTCCGGGAACCCTTGTCAGATCAAAAGGATTTTTGGTTTTCTTAAAAGCCGAGTTTTCGGTAGAACCGCCCATGGCAAATTCGTCAAGGTTGGTTTTTCCGAGAATTACAGCATTCTGGGAATTTAACCTGTTTACGGCGGTGGCCGTGTAGGGAGGTACGAAATCCTCCAGCATTTTTGACGCACAGGTCGTCTTAGTTCCTTCTATACATATATTATCCTTTATACTCAGGGGAATACCGCAGAGCATATGGCTGTTTCCGCTGTCTTTCTGTTTCTGGGCCTCATTGGCCTGTTCAATGGCTTTTTCCTCGCATACGGTCAGGTATGCGTCGACTTTGCCGTCCAGATTTTTGATTCTTTCCATATATATATTGGTAAGTTCCGCTGCGCTTATCTTTTTTTCATCCAGCAGCTTCCTGGCTTCTTTTATTGTCAGTTTAGTGATATCCATCTGATCCTCCTACTCAATCATCTTTGGTATGGAAAAACAATTTTCCATTGCATTGCTGGAATTGGAAAGAATCTTTTCGGTATCAAATGGATTGCCCGGAGCGTCTTCTCTCATATTATTCGTCACGCGGGATATGTGCTCTGTGGCATCAATACTGTCGGTATCCAGATCCTTGATGGTATCCATCAGGCCGATAATATCCTGCATATCTTCAGCTAACGACTTCATTTCGCCGTCATTCAGCGAAAGTTTGGCCAAACCTGCTATATATTTAATGTAGTCATTCGAATCAGCCATAAAATCCTCCTTGAATTTATCTTCGCATTGTTAATATCAATTTATAATATTATAATACAGGAGGTGAAAATTTACCTCATGCAAATTTAAAATATTATTTAGTATTATACCAAAAAACAATAAAAATAGCGATGCCGATTTCCTGTTCACCGGGGGAACTGTTTGCACTCACTGACGAAACACTTTTTGATTCCGGGCATCCCCGCTGGAAATGGGAAGAAACTGCACTTTATAAATTCATATAAATTAAAAAAGCTGTACCGACCAAAAGAAAAAATATTTGGTGATACAGCGCCTTTGCTGTATTCTCAATAATTTACAATCATTATAATATACGTCTTGCAAAAAATCAATACTTTTTGCCAAAGATTTTTGCCGCCAATAACTGCATTTTAACAGGTATATAAATAGATACAAGATTTAATTCTGAAAACGCCGATATTATTTACTTTTGAAATTTGCAGGATTTAAAACGGAAAATTGCAAAAAAACCTTGACTGGGACATGAAATCTTAGTAAAATGATTCTTATATAAAAAAGAATATCAGGGATATGAACAATGGCGTTCTCAAAATCTGTTTCTACGGTTTTTGAGCAACGCTTTTTTATTGAAGAAGAAATCCTGGCTTTTACGGTCAGGAAAGTCACGGAATATGGAAGAGTATACACACAGGTGTTAATTGTGTAGAATATAAATGTGATTACTGAATAATATATAATTTATAAGGAAAGAGGTGGGGAAAATGGCTTCCAAAAATGATGTTTTGAAATTTATACAGCAAAATGACGTTAAATTTATAAGATTTCAATTTGCAGATATTTTTGGTGTTATGAAGAATATTGCCATAACGGAGCAACAGCTTGAAAGAGCCCTCGAAGAAGGAGTTATTTTTGATGCATCCGCAATTGCGGGATTTTCCGAAGTGGAGCAATCAGATATGCTGCTGTTTCCTGATCCGGATACATTTTCGATTATTCCCTGGAGGCCGCAGCACGGCAAGGTGGCAAGATTTATTTGCGATATTAAGAATTATGACGGTTCGCAGTTTATGGGCGATCCCAGATATATTCTGAAAAGGTCGGAGGCTAAGGCCAAAAAGCTTGGATATACATTTAATATAGGTGCGGAATGTGAGTTTTTCCTGTTCCATACGGATACAGAGGGCCGGCCTACCACAAAGACACACGATGCGGCGGGCTACTTTGACCTCGCTCCCCTGGACCAGGGTGAAAACTGCAGAAGAGAAATATGCATGGCCCTTGAGGACATGGGCTTTGAGATAGAGGCCTCGCATCATGAGAATGCCGCAGGGCAGCACGAGGTTGATTTTAAATACAGCGATGTCCTCACAGCCGCAGACAGGATAATGACCTTTAAAACGGTTGTGAAAACAGTTGCGCAGCGGAACGGACTTCATGCAACATTTATGCCGAAGCCAATATATAACACATATGGCTCGGGTATGCACATAAACATGTCTCTCTCCCGTGACGGAAAGAATTTATTTAATGCCGGAGAGAAAAGCATGGACATATCCGATACGGCCAAAATGTTCGGAGCGGGAATCCTCAGGCATGCAAAGGGCATAACGGCAATTGCAAACCCGCTGGTAAATTCCTACAAGAGGTTTGTTCCGGGTTTTGAAGCTCCGGTCCATATTGCCTGGTCCCATATGAACAGAAGCCTTCTGCTCAGAATACCGGCTCCCAAGGGAGAGGCCACAAGAATCGAATTGAGGAGTCCGGACCCGTCGTGTAATCCGTATCTCACTCTGGCACTGCTGCTGGAAGCCGGCCTTGACGGTTTACAGAACAAAATGGAAATTCCTTCGCCTGTGGACATAAATACTTACAATCTTACACCGGAACAGGAAAAGGAATTCGGCATCCAGAGACTGCCTTCAAATCTTTCTCTGGCATTGAATGAGATGAAAAATGACTCTTATATAGAAGATGTATTGGGAGAACATATTTTTACCAGATATATCTCGGCTAAGGAAGAGGAGTGGGCCGCATACAATAATATCGTTCATGATTGGGAGATAGACAGATATCTTACTGCATATTAAACCTCTTATAAATTTGAACTATAATTATTTTTTCCGCTCAGATGGAGGTGATTGCCAGTGGGTGCAGGAGGGATTCTTATAGTATGCAGTAAGCCGGAATTAATCAAAGAGCTTCGGACCCTCATGCTCCAACAGGGATATGCAACGGCGGAATATGCGCTGTCTGCTAATGAGGCCAGGCGAAAACTTGATTTTTTCGAGCCCGAGCTTATACTGGTAAATGCTCCATTACAGGACGAATTGGGGATAGACCTCGTTTTGGATATAGCTGACAAAACAGATGCCGGCATAATAGTACTGGCTAAACATGAGCATCTTGAAGAAATGCAATACAGACTTGAAAAAGTCGGTGCATTGGTGCTTCCAAAGCCTATAAA
>JAEWSZ010000089.1 GCA_023397905.1 Bacillota bacterium
GGTATAGACGCAGGACTCCCATGGCTGAACCGCCTTGGCTTCGTTCTGTACCGTTATTCCCCATATATCTATATTATTGTTTTGGTACTCCCTGATATATTTTGCAATATACCTGGCCCAAACCTCATAGCATTCTTTTTTAAGTTTTCCTCCATGAAGCATTTCCCCGTTTGTTTTCATCCACCGCGGAGGGCTCCACGGGCTTGCAAACAGCTTTATATCCGGCGCTATGTCAAAGGCCTCCCTGATCATTGGTATCAGGCTTTTAGTGTCGCGCTCTATGGAAAAATGCTTTAAAGCAAAATCCCCTTCAACCTCGTCATATGTATATTCTTCAAGGGCGTAATCGCAGCTGTTTATATGCGTACGGCAAAAATTGTAGCCAATGCCCTTTTCCTTGTCAAAATATGCGGCCAGTATTTCCTTGCGCCGTTCCGGCGGCAACCTGTCCAAAGTAGTGCAGGAAGCTTCTGTGAACGCTCCTCCGAATCCTTCCACCGTCTGGTATTTGATGTCGCTGTATATGTTTATCAGCTTGTTTTCCTGTTCCTGCGCATCAATACGAAACTTTTTCGACCTTTTTTCGCTTAGCCTGTCACCTGTGTCCCTGCAGGTCTCAATGACTCTGATAGAATTTTTCATAGTACGCCTCCCATGCTTTTACCAAAGTCAATTACGGTTGAAAGCCTTCGCCTTTCAGGTGAATATTACTTTTAAGCCGGCTTTCAACAGATAGTAATTGACTTTTATTATAAATATATTATAATTTTGTACCGGACAGACCCTGTATTTCCGGGATCTGCCCGGCACTGCACCAGACTATTTGTTTTCTGCCACAAACTTGTCTATCTGTGCTTGTAATTCGCTGAGAACCTTTTCATTTCCTGCCGCTTTCATTTGTTTTTGTGTATCGGCCAGTCCTTTTGCAGGATCAACATAACCCAGCTCAAGCGGATTGAAGTACTGTTCCATTACATTCTGCACGGCTGCATATTCGTTCTTGATCTTTTCGGTATCCATATAATATGATCTGAACTTGTTGGGCACCGCAGTGTCATGATACTCTTTCTGGACTTGAGGAAGCGTTTCCGGAGAACCGACCATGTTCAGGTCGAAATCTCTCATCTGCATGCCCCAGAAACCGTTCTGGAAGGCAAATTTTGCAGAATCCACACTTTCAATGGTGTTATCTTCATGAATCTTGTAGTTTACGCCTTCAATACCATAGTTAAGAAGATTGTAATATGTCTTGTCTGATTTGATCTTATCCAGAAGCATGAGTGCCCGCTCGGTATTTTTTGATGAAATAGGCACTGCCATGGCGTCCTGCATATGCGAAAGTACTTCTATGGGCTTGACGAAGTTGTAGAAATTGAATTCCCATTTGGTATCGATATTGCTGCTTACCCAAACCTCCAGGTTTTTGATTCTGGAAGCGGCGGTTCCGTTGTTCATCTTTTCGGTGTCCTTGTTGGCCAGGGCCGACTTCGACCAACTGCCTGCGTCTCCCCACTCTTTCATTTTAGCAAGGAACTCCGGCATGCCTTCCCAGTCGGTCTTTGAGAAAACCTTGGGATTTTCCTGTGTGGGGTCTATCCAGTAAATGCTTCCCGAGTTTCCGGTCAAGGGATACAGGCCTTTTGACAGCATATAGATGTCGTCCAGCTCGCTTCCGGTGGAAGTGAAGAAGGTGGGGTCGATGCCCTTTTCATTTTTTGCCACAGCCTTGAGGAAGTCGCCGTACTGGTCAAAATTGTCTATGGATTTCATTCCGTATTTGTCCATCAGGTCTTTTCTGACAACAGGGCCGTATGCATTGTAGCTTTCCTTTGTTCCCGCCACGCCGTACACATGCCCGTTGACGGTTGCCTGTTTCATAGCTTCCTCCGATATGGATTTATAGCTATCGGGGCAATATACAGGAAGCAGGTCTTCAATAGGCTTGAAAGCTCCCTTCTGAGCCTGATAGTAGTAATTCATCCAGGTCGCGGTGTAGATCAGGTCAATGGGTTCGCCCGAAGAAAGCAGCAAAGGATACTTTGTCTTGTACTCTCCCCAGTTGAGGTAGTTTACCTGCAATGTGGCATTCAGGTCGGCCAGAGACTTCTTGTTGAATTCCTGCAGGACATTTTCAAAATCCGGAGACTGGTTGCCTATTATGTACATAACTATCTCCGCTCTTTCAGATGTGTCCAGGTTTCCCTGTCCGGAAGAGCCGCTGCTTGAAACCTGGCTTGCGTCCGACGTATTGGATGACGTATCACCCTGGCTGCCGCAGCCGCCCGCAACTATTGCAGCAATCATTACCAGCACCAGCAAGGAATAGAGTTTTCTTTTCATTCTTTTTCCTCCCATTAAATTAATTTTAGTATTTTTATTAAACCATGGTGCGGCTGTAAATATATTATCCCTTTACCGCGCCGATGGTAATACCCTTTACGAAATATTTCTGAACAAACGGATATACAAGCAGTACAGGTCCCGTCGCCACAACCGCCATAGCCATTTTCAAGGATTGCGCCGGCATATTGGATATCTCTATCCCGGCGGAGGACGATATCCTGGAAATGGCCTCGGTTGCCGAAAGCATGTTATACAGCATATACTGCAGGGGATACTTTTTGTAATCCGAGATATACAGCATCGCATTGTACCAGTCATTCCAGTAGTTCAGCAGTATAAACAGCCCTATGGTGGTCAGGCCCGATTTGCTCAATGGTAGTATTAGCTTAACGTATATAAGGAATTCACCCGCGCCGTCAATTTTTGCAGATTCGATTATGGATGAAGGTATGGAAGCCATAAAGCTTCTCATAATCAGCAGATAAAACACATTTATCAGCAGCGGCAATATCAGGGCCAGATAATTATCCTTTAGACTCAAATATTTGATAAAGAAAATGTAAATGGTCAGTGTTCCCCCGTTAAAGAGCGTGGTGAAGTAGAAGAAAAACGCGAAACCGTTGCGGTATCTGAAGTCCTGCC
This sequence comes from Bacillota bacterium, assembly GCA_023397905.1. Taxonomy (GTDB): domain Bacteria; phylum Bacillota; class Clostridia; order Acetivibrionales; family DSM-1351; genus Ruminiclostridium. The sequence continues at coordinate 2,986 of JAEWSZ010000089.1, forward strand.
TGCTCAGTACATAGGCGGTCATGCTGGTGATAAACAGCCCCAGAAATGTACCGGACACCGTCACAAGTATGGTGACGCCGTATGCCCTCACGATCTCGCCGGGATTTCTGAAAAGCAGTTCATAGGCGTTGGTGTCAAAGGCTCTGGGAATTATACCGTAACCGTATCTGGCTATGGATTCCTCGGCTGTAAGTGAACCTGAAACAAGCATTATAAACGGGAATATACAGAACAGCGCCAGAATTGATAATATAATGTAGCCTGTTATATTGAACAGGAGCGTTGAACCGGCCATTTTTATTTTATTATTGGTTCCTGATGTAGTTAAACTCATGTATAAAACTCCTTTTGGATATTTTCATCTCTATGGGTAAGATCAGAAAAGGGCATATTCCTTATTCACCTTTTTAACGATCCCATTAACTGCGACTATTATAATAAAGCACAATACCGACTGGTAAAAGGTAACTGCGGCGGTCATTCCCATATCGCTGCTGGTGAGCAGCGACCGGAAGACAAAGGTGTCTATAACATCCGTGGCATTGTACAGCTGTCCGTTATTCCCCACGATCTGATAGAACATCTGGAAGTCTCCCCGGAGTATACGCCCCACATTGAGCAGCAGCATGACGATTATTGTGGGCATGATACTGGGGAAGGTTATGCTCCGTATTTTCTGGAATATATTTGCCCCGTCAATATCGGCGGCCTCATAGCACTCGGTGTCTATATTGGTAATGGCGGCCATGTAGATTATGGAATTGTAGCCCACCCACTTCCAGGAATTGAATATCATTATGATCCATATCCATGCGGAAGGTATGCTGTACATGTTGACAGGGTCCATATTGAAAAATTTCAGAACTGCGTTAAGTGTGCCGGTCTCATAATTGAATATGTTGTATACGAAGGTTCCCACAATGACCCAGGATATGAAATAGGGCAGAAATATCAAGGACTGGCATATCTTCTTATAGGTCCTTCCAAAAATCTCCGTTATGAAAATTGCCACCACCATGGACAGAAACTGTGACGTCACAAGGTTGATGAGATTAAAGAATATTGTGTTGAAGGTCACTCTCGCACCTGTTCCCGACATGAAAAAGTATTTGAAGTTTTCAAACCCGGCCCAGGGACTGCCGAAGACCCCCAGATCATACCTGAAGTTCTTGAAGGCCAACACCAGGCCGCTCATGGGGATGTAGCAAAGAATCACCGTCAGTATGACGGCCGGAGCAATCATAAAGAAAAGCGCTTTATTTTTATCAAATTCGTTTAAGAATTGATGGTTTTTCATTATACCGACCCTTTCTGGTTATAAATTAATTAGTCAATCTATCGAAGTATGGTTTCGCTGCCGATGTGATAAATTATAAAGCAACTGTTTTGGGATTTTAATACGACAAAACTATTGTTTTAAGGAAAAATCTAAGATATATCTCCAATCGGCCCAAACACATATTGCGTTATAATATGCCGTATGTTAATCTAACATTGACATTCTGCAGTTCACTCCAAGCAGGGCATATGGCAACACACAACCGATTCTATTGGCAGCGGCTATAACATATGGAGGTGAAGGATCGATGAAGATTCTTATTGTTGACGACGAGGTTAGCACGAGAAACGGATTAAAGAAGTATATTCACTGGGACATGCTTAGTATTGATGAAATACAGGATGCCGGAAATGCGCAGGATGCCATAGACCTCGCAAAAACATACCAGCCCGACATAATACTGTCGGATATCTGCATGCCCGGAATGGACGGGATACAGCTTTGCCGGCAGCTGCGCCAGCACCAGCCCAATTGCCGCATCATATTTCTCAGCGGCTATTCCGAGAAAGAATACCTGAAAGCCGCCATAGCGCTGTCTGCGGTCAGCTACGTGGAGAAACCCATAGAGATCCCCGAGGTGGAGCACGCAATAAAAGCTGCTGTCACCCAATGTCTTCAGGAGCAAAACCAGAAGCGTGAGCTGGAAAATATCAACCAGGCTCTTATAAATAACCTGTCGCTCGTTAAAAACAGGGTCATGTCCACCTTGATTTCCTCAGGAAACATCGACGGCCTTGACCGCGACTTGAAGCTGCTGGGCAATCTGTTTCAGAACAGAAATGCCTATTACCTTGTGGTCATTTTCAAGCTTGAGCATGAGGCTGAGGACTGGCAGCAGGATGATTCCGTCAGAAAAAAGGAGCTCGGCGCCCTGATCTCCCCTTCTGAGCACATTATTACATATAAGGACAGCCGCCATCTGGTGGCCGTCATAGCAGGGGAGAATATTGCGGAGCTGAAAGGCCATGGCAAGGCTGTGGACTCCATAAAACAGGCTTTTTTGTTTAAAAGTGTCAACTGTGACGATGTCTATTGCGCTGTGGGCCAGCCTGAAAGGGGTATAAACCATGTCATCGATTCATACCAGAAAGCTGTAATCGCCCTGCAGAAGCTATTTTTCTGCGGTTATGGAAACCTGGTCGAGTACTGCGATGCCAACAGCGATAATTCTCTGACAAATACTTTCCTTTATGAGGAATTTATAAAGTCCTTTGAAAGTCATGACAAAGCCCTGACAATAGGTATCGTCAATAAAATATACGATTTTTTCAAAGCCCAGGACAATGTTCTCATAAACAATATCAAGCATATATACTTTCAGATGATTTACCAGATAATGCACTCTGCCGAAAAATTCCACGGCCAGCTGGACTTCACCGTGGAGCTGCCAAGCGACTATATCTGGGAAAAGGTCTCCTCCATAGATACCTTGCAGGAGCTGCACGATTTCCTTCTGGAGAAGATAAGCTCGGTTTTCGACTATTATCAGGATCTGAACAGCAATCACGCAACGGTACTGGATGTTGCCTATCACATACAGCAAAGTTTTTCAGATCCCCATCTGTCCGTACCCTGGCTTTCCGAAAAGGTATACCTGTCCCCGACCTATTTGTCCAACCTGTTTAAAAAGGAAACGGGAAAAACAATCGGCCAGTACATCACTGCGGTCAGGATAGAACGCTCAAAGGCTTTTCTCAGGGATAAGCAGTTCAAGCTGTATCATATAGCGGAAAATGTAGGTTATCAGGATCCCAATTACTATGCCAAGATGTTTAAGAAACTGGTGGGGATAACGCCTTCGGAATTCAGGGAAAGGGGATTGTGATGAGGCGCTTTTGGAAAAAAATATATGGAAAGTATATGAACCGCTCACTTCGCACCAAATTGATGCTTTCCTTTTCCCCGCTGATTTTTATTTCCATAATGGCCGTCCTTGTGGTGGTTTATGTGTATGTCTCCAACGACTACAGGCACCAGATACAGTACTCTGCCGATAAATCCTTCTCACAGGCATACGACGTTATTGACAAAAAGCTGGAGTCATTGATGTATACCGCCGATGTGGTCTATTCAAATGATTCGGTCCAGACCATATTGGGCAAGGATATTTACAGCTACCGGTATGACTACCAGCAGCAGCACCTGGATATGCTGGCACTTGAAAAGTTTCTCAATTCGCTGAGCTATTCCAAGGATGCCTATCTGGTCAGTTTATATGTGGATGACAGCCTTATCTACTCCAAGCAGAACCTGTTTTTCTTCTCAAACAGGCTTCTGGAGCAGAACAAGCAGTACAAGGATTGGTCCGGCTCCACCGAAACGAGGATCTGGCTGCCGCCGGAGAAAATGAACCTGCCGGACCAGCAATCACCGGTCACCCTTATCAGCCTGCTTCGAAAGATCAACAGCATATACGGGGAAAATACCATCGGGATCGAACGGATCAGCATGAAGGCGGATGATATCAACACTATAATCCGGAACGCCAATATCACGCAAAATGGCGTGGTATATATCCAGAATTCAAACGGAATAATCATCAACACCATAAAAGGTGATACCTTTGAGAAGCTGGGCCTGGACCGGGGCCAGCTCCCCGGAAGAAATGTGAGATGGGAGCGGATCTCGAGAAACGGCAAGGACTTCCTGGTCAATTCCCGCAGCTTTCACAATTCCGACTGGACCATGATTGCCGTGATCCCCTTCAGTGAAATACTGTCTCTCAGCAACAGGCTGGGAGTTATAATAATGCTGCTGTCACTTGTGAGCATTGCCGTCACCTGCAGTGTTTCCTACCTGTTTGCCCGCTCCATGACAAAGGGCCTGAGCATCCTCTCCAGACAGATGGAAAATGTTCAGAACGGCATACTTGACAACACCATTACCACCAAAAAGAAGGATGAGATCGGGACCCTGATAAACAGCTTCAACTACCTGGTCAACAGGATAAAGCAGCACTCCAGGGAGCAGTATGAAAGCGGTAAAGCCATCAAAAGCGCCGAACTGAAAGCACTGCAGGCTCAGATAAATCCGCATTTTCTGTACAATACTCTGGATCTTATCAACTGGCAAGCCCTGGATAATGACGCTCCCCAGATAGCGGAGCTGTCCACCGCCCTGGCAAAGTTTTATAAAATCAGCCTCAACAAGGGCAAGGACATCCTGAGCATTGGAGATGAAATCCTTCATGTGTCGGTCTATGTCAAAATCCAGAACTTTAAATTTGGCGGAATCCTCAATTTTTCAGTTGATGTCTCCGATGAGATAAAAACATATTCCATTGTAAAGACTGTTCTCCAGCCCATTGTAGAGAACTCCATAATGCACGGGGTCATGCTGTGCAAGGACGGCCGTCCCAAGGAAATTAAGATAACCGCCCTCAGAGAAGGGGAAGATATAATTATTTATGTCAGGGACAACGGGGTTGGTATGGCTCAGAGCCAGCTTACAGGCATACTGGAGGAAAAGCCCGGCACGAGTGCCTCGGGCTACGGGGTGTGGAACATCCATTCCCGCCTGCAGCTGTGCTACGGGCCCAATTACGGCCTGCATTACGAAAGCGTGCCCGGAGAAGGGACCACTGTGTCAATCAGGATACCTCTGACTCCGTTTCAGTAACGTCTCCGCCTTCGTCACAGCCTGCTACGGACCAGCGGCATGCTCATGCACCGGGGGCCTCCGCGGCCTCTGGACAGCTCGTAGGAGTCGAATTCCAGCACTTCTATTCCGCTCTTTCTTAAAGCGTTGTTGGTGACGTAGTTCCGGTTGTAGCAAATCACTTTTCCCGGCGACACCGCCAGGGTATTGCTGCCGTCATTCCACTGCTCCCTGCCGGCCGCTATCCGGTCGCCGTCGCCGCATCTTATGAGGTTTACGGAAGAGAGCTTCAGATGCTCTCTCAGTATTGCAGGCAAGTCCCTGTGTTCATATTTTATGTCAAGCCTGTCGCCGCTCCCCTTTATAATGCTGTAAACGTCCAGCGGCTCCTCTATTCCGGGGTATATGGTAAACTGGTCGTAATCCACCATGGTAAATACCGTGTCCAGATGCATGTACGCTCTTGTTTTGGGAATATCAAAGACCAGCACCGTGTCAAAGCTCTCATCTGAAAACAGCAGATTGCGGGCCACCTTTTCAACGGCATTTGGACTGGTCCTGTCGCTTACTCCTATGGCTACCGCCTTCTCCGAAAGGACCAGTATGTCTCCGCCCTCTATTGGGTGGGTCTTGTCCCTGTTATACCACCTCGGAACATTTTTGAACCTGGGATGGTGGTCAAATATATATTTTGCAAATATGGTCTCCCTGTTCCGGGTCTCATTGGCCATGACGTTGAGGGATATGCCCCGCCCTATTGATGCAAAGGGATCCCGTTGGAAAAACAGGTTTGGTATGGGATCCAGATAAAAAGGATATGAATCTTTTATCATATCACCCAGTGATTTGGGCTTGAAATCCACAAGATCCTCCTGCCTGACGCCGGCTATGCATTTTTTAATAAGTTCGGCCGGAGAAAGTGTTCCGAAAAACTCCTTTACCGACTCCTGAAGTCCCTGGGTGACAACCTTTCCTTCCACCATGAATTCCATTAAAAATTCTTCTCTGACCTTTTTGTCAGACAGGATATCCGCCATTAAGTCCGTCAGATATAGAACCTCTATACCTTCTTCCCTGAGTATATGGGCAAATTGGTCATGCTCCCGCCGGGCCTGCTCCAGATATACTATCTCGTCAAAAAGAAGCCTCTGCAGATAATCCGGAACTATGTTTTCAACTTCCGGGCCGGGACAGTGGAGCAGCACCGCCTTTAATTCTCCGATTTCGCTGTAGACAGAAATACCTTGATCCAAGGGCTAAAACCTCCAATGTATCGAGTACCGCGGCCAGAAACTCTGCTGCCGCCTCCTCTTCCTGTGATATTCTAATCTATAATTCCCTTCCGGAGTTGGATTATTCTTTTATTTGTCTCTATTTCATTTTCCGCTTTTCATGGGATTCCTGCCTTCGCAGGGCACGTTGGTCTGGCACAGGCCGCAACCGGAGCCAACCCTGGCAAGCCCTCCGTATGCCACGGCCAGTTTTTTGGACTCATCCCCGTAAACATAGCCCATACACTTTTTCTTGTCATGTCCCTCCCTGGAAATGGCACCGACAGGGCATCTTTTTATACAGGCTCCGCAAATGCCCTTTTGATACAGGAGGCAATTGTCGGTATGGGTTTTGGCTTCCCGCACATCGGGCGTGAGCTCCAGCCCGGTAACAAAGGAGATAAGCTTTATTGCGATCCCTTTTTCTGTGATAAAGCCGTCATTTATTCCAAAGGTCCCCTGCCCCGCCGCATAGGCTATATGCCGTTCCGACCAGTTCGAGCTGGGACCTTGAGGCGTTCCGTGGATTTTGAACCAGCCGGCCTTGGCAGGCGCCACTGTTTTATACCCCATCCGGCTTATAAAGCTCTCCATGTATCTTCCGAATTCTCCAATAAATATATCATCCCCGTAAGCCCGGAGCAATGCCCATTCCTTGGAGGCCCATTCCTTCTGCGCTCTGTTGCACTTTCTTATTTTTTCATTTACCGGCAGCACCACGCTTATTACCGTTCCCCTGCTATAGCTGCCTTCTCCGAAGGCCGTCTCAAAGGCTTCGGCAGGGGTCAGATGCTCCTGCCCTATTATTTTTTTATATTCTTTAAATACAGGGTCCCCCGGAGATGCAAATTTTACCACGGGTTCGTCATAATAGCGGTCGCCGGTTTCCTGACACCAGTTTCCCTTTTCCTCCAGTACATACCTTTTGATTTCATCGATTACAGAAGCTTTCATTGTTCCGACCTCCCGTCATTTTTTAAAAACCTAATAAGGATATATAATCACTGCCCGGCTCCTGCTATCCGTTCACTGCTTATTAGTGTATATACACGTTAATGGTGAAAAAATTAAGGCCTTAAAGCCTCAATTTTAAAAAGCAGTGCTGTCAAAGTGTTCAGATCCTTTTTTCCCAGATATTGTTCAATATAGCCTTGGGTTTCCTCCCATAGCCGTGTTGCTGCATCCAGGGTTTGGGCGCCCGCCTCCGTCAGTCTCAGCTGCCGTTTCCGGGTTCCCGCCGCCGCGTCGTCCGTTATAAATCCCTTTCCTTCCAGGGGTTTAAGGTTGCGCACGAGAGTTGTCCTGTCGAGCCTCATTTTAACGGCCAGATCGCTCACATTTACCGGCTGCATTTCCCGTATGTGTTTAAGCAGCGAATACTGGCTCAGTTTCAGCCCGCCGGGCGCAAGGCGCTCGTCGTAAACCTCGGTAATGGCTTGAGAAGCGCGCCTCAGGTTCAGGCAATTGCACACCGATGGTTTTTTATCGGCAATAACTCTATCCATATCTTCACCTGTTTTCCATCATCCTTATTGTTAATTATCCATGTTGTTGATTATACTTATCATTGCCTGTCTTCAATAATAGTGTATATACACTAAATTAATACTACAGTACCTCAGGTCTTTTGTCAATGCCCGGTCAAAAGCTGAATTTGAGCTTAGGAATTATTCTTCCCTTTTTTAAAAGAGATTCAACTTCCGCAATAGGTATGGCTCCCATTTTTATATAAAAATTTTTTGCCTGAGGACTTGTAACCAAGAATATTTCTTTTAATCCTTTCTCCTTGCAATAAGCCTTCATGTGTTCACACATGATTTTGCCGTATCCCTTTCCCATACACTGCGTATCAATATAAAAATATTCTATTGAATTTTCTTTTTTATTGATTGAAACCGAATAAAACCCTATTATTGTGCCGTCTTTCTCCGTAGCTATGAATGTTGGATTCTTAATTAAAAAATCTTCTGTTAATTTATAGATCTCTTCAAATTTTTTCATGTAATCCGAGTCATATCCCCAATAAGCCTCGGATTTGATTGCCAAATCAGATAATTTTTCTGCTTCAAATATTTCCGCTGATCGAAAATGTATCATACCTTTAATCTCCTGCCATTCAGCCGGTTTTATACTTCACGATTTTTCACTGGCCACAGATACCGAAACCCGTTTTTTATTTAATAATCTTAAAGCTGTCAAAACAGCCCCGATCATGCAAATAGCCGCAGCGGCTATATAAACCGTTCTCATACCGTAAATAAACGCGTCATTTCTTCCCGCCACATAATCCGTGACCTTATGTCCGATTTTGTAGCTCATCCTGTTGTACAGAAGTGCTGTGGACAGGGCTATTCCGCATATCATTCCCAGATTCCGCACGAGTCCGTTGACGCTGCCCGCAATACCCAGCTTATCCCTTGACACTGTGGACATTATCAGTGAATTATTTGGCGACTGGAACAATCCGCTTCCTATGGACATGGCCGCTATGAAAGAAACTATGCTTACCACGGAGGAATGCTCGTTCAGGGTCGCCATCAGCAGCAGGCTCAGGCTTATGAGCATCAGCCCTATAAATGTCAGGAACTCGGAGCCTATTTTATCCGATATATGCCCGCTGACAGGCGCCACCACGGCCAGGACCAGAGGGGAAGCCACAATTATAAGCCCGGTGACCGAAGGCGAGTAATTCAGCACATCCTGAAGATAAAATGGCTGAATAATGTTGGAGCAGAACATGGCTACAAAAGATAAAAATCCACAGAATATGCTCAGTGAGAACAGCCTGTTCCTGAAAATTTCCAGATGCAGCAGCGGGCTCTTCTGCCTGTTTTCCACAATAATAAATGCAGCGAAAGCGCAAACCGATACCAAAAATCCGGTTAAAATCAGCGGATGTGTAAATCCGATTTCCTGCCCTTCGCTTATGGCCGCAAAGAGCGGCACTATAAAAAGCATGAACAGCAGAGTTCCCGGAATATCCAATTTCACATTTTCCGATTTCCGGCCTTTCGGGAGCATTCTGACTGCGAAAAATAGAGTTATTATACCTATTGGCACGTTTATCAGAAATATATATTCCCAACTGGTATAAGCCACTATGAACCCGCCCAGAGGCGGCCCTATCAGTGAACCCAGGGCCACAAACGTTCCCACCATGCCAAGGGCTCTCCCTCTTTCATTTGCAGGGAACACCTCTGTTATAATGCCCTGGTTGTTTGCCATGGTGCCCGCAGCCCCTATTGCCTGTATGACCCTGGCTAAAACCAGCATGGAAATGGAATCTGTTATGCCGCATAACAGAGAACCCAGTGTGAACAAAACTATCCCAAGATTGAACATTTTTGTCTTACCCAGCATATCCCCCAGCCTTCCCCAGACCAGTATAAAAGCCACAATAGCTATCAAATAGCTGGTCACCACCAATTGAATGCCTGCGGAAGTGACGTTCAGGGCTTTTGCCATTACCGGCAATGCCACATTTACAATACTTCCGTCCAGAGCCGACATAAATGTCGCCATTAAAACCACCAGTAAAATTAACCATCTGTTTTTATTAATATTTGCAGAATCCATATTATCACCTTACATTTCCAAGTTTCGTATATTGTAGAGAATTTTGTTCAGAGAATCCATAGTAATAGCTTTTTCAGCTTCGCTCAAATTTTTCGTTATCAGACCAATCAATTCATGAATTTTTTCAATCAGCTCTTCGGCGATAACCTTGGCCTCTTCAGTCAAATAGAGTTTATAGGCTCTGGAATCACTTTCATCTTTTTTTCTGCTCAGATATCCCAGTTTTATAAGCTTTGTTATGGTTCTGGTCGACATTGCCTTGTCATAGCCCAGTTTTTCGCTTATCATATTCTGATTGATGCCTTCGCAGTCCCTCAGCATGAGCAAATACGGATAGGATCCGCTGGTCAGGCCATATTTTTTCAGCGCCTTATCCAGGTATACCTGGGAAGATCTGAAAATTTTATTGTTGAGTTTAAGCAGATACTGTATATCTATGCCTTCAGCCAAAATGTCCTCCTTTAGATTTAGTTGATCAGTCAACGATTATTATAACGAAAATTGCTTGATTAGTCAACTAAATTTAACAAAAACAAGGAGTACCGCAGACCGCTGGAAAGCAGCCGGCAGTGCTCCTTGCTCCTGTTAACCTGCAATTTTAAATTTGCCCTTCAGACACCAGACGCTTTTCTCCTGTAATATCCTGTATGGGCTTAATATCCTGGGTGAACTCCAGTACTCCCAGAAATTCGCCTTTTTCATTTCTCACCGCAAAATATCTGATGTATACATACCTGTTGCCCATCTTTATCCAGAAATCTTCATTGTCCTTCTTTCCGGTTTTCAGGTCCTCTACAATTCCTTCCACAATATGGACGCTTGCCGGGGGATGGCAATTCTTTACCTCCCTGCCTATAATGGTCTTCGGCCTTGCAAATATCCGTTCCTTTCCCTGTGTAAAGTATTTTACAAATCCGTCCTTGTCCACAAAAGTGATGTCTACCGGCAGTGTATTCATCAAGGCATTTATTTCCTCCGGCAGCATGATTCCGGCGTCAAACTTTACATATCCGTTGTTTGAAGGCTGCTCGCCCTGTTCCTTTGCCTTTTCCTCCACATTTACCTTTTCCGGCCTCCAGCTCCCTGCCGGTTCAACCAGGCAAAAACCTATTTCAGGGCTCGCTTCAGCTATTTTCACCCATTCGTCCTCATCCAGTGTATCCAGCACCACTGGGAAAAGGATACTTTCCTCCTTAAAAATCATTTCATTGACCCTGTCCGCAACCTCCCCGGCCCTTTTTGCCAGCTCGGTCCCATTGCCGTCAAAATCCTGCAGCAGCCTGCGTATTTCCTTTATATCAGCCCGTATCTCGTCATCCACGCCCCACATTACCTTTGGCGGAGCTGTGATGCCATATTTCTCCATGAAGGGAAACAGCAGATTTTCCTTTCTGGAATAATGCCTGTCAATATCCCACAACATCCCGAAATCCTCCGCCAGCAGGTTTGCGGCCTCAAGATTACCGGCATTGTTCAGGTGCTCCGCATGGGGTTTGATTTTGTCTTTAATAAGACTTTCTATTTTCCTGTTTTCAAGCTTAAAAGTGTGTACGGGATGTCCCGATATCTCCTCCGGCTTCTGAGGCCGGTGGATCTCTTCTATGGAGCCTTTAAATACTGCGGCATGCACATCACACAGGTTCTGGATTTCCTTGATTGGCATACCTTCTCTGATAAGAGCCTGCTCCATTTCGGATATTTCCGTAGGCGAAACGCCCTGTATCAAATCTTCAAACCGGGCTTTCACCTCTTCAACAGACTTGCCGTTGTGAAGCTCCATAATAATTTCCTTCAATACCTTTTGCCTGTATTCCCGGTTATTTATAAATTCACTCATATAAAGTACCCTTAACCTTTCCGTCGGTATCCGGCTTGACACTGTAGCCTCTCTTTTCAAATTCATTTATAATTTTATCCAGAGCTATCCCTTTCATACCTGCTCCTTTAGGAAGGGTCATCACCCTGCCCGCCGTATTCAGCATCACAGGACTGGTTATCTGGTCAAAACCGAGGTTTTTCAATATTTCCACGACCTCCGGATCTTCCTTGCAAATGTCATGCACAGTTTTCGATAGATCTATAACCTTGCTCATATGAATCCTCTCCATTCTTTTAGTATTGTCATTTAATGAAAATATTATCAGTGTGTCCTGATTTGCTCTCCAAACAGTTTTCCGGCTTCTTCCGCCATATCCAGGCCCTTTTCATCATCGAACTTTACTCTTAACGGAAATATCGGAGCATCAATTCCCATGTTCAGAATCAGATATTTTGGTCCGATAACCGTAAAGCCGCTCTTTTCCAGATAGCCCTCGATATGTGCGACAGCTTCTCCGCTCCATCCATAGGAACCGAAGGCGGCTGCAAATTTGCCGGCCATGTCTGTCTCCTGCAAAGCCTTCAGGACCTCTTCAATATTTCCAACCATATCGGCATACTTTGTTGAGCTTCCCACCAGGATCCCGTCGGATTCCCTGATCCGCCCGATAACCTGTGCGGGCTCTGCATTTTTCATGTTGAACACAGATGTGTCGATACCGGTTTCCTCCAGACCCTTGGCCAGCCTCTGAGCCAGCTTCGCCGTGTTCCCTGTCATGGTGGAATACACGATGGTCACCTTCTTAGAGCCTGCCTCAGCCTCCGGCCTGCTCATTTCATCATACATTTTTATAAAGGAGTCCGCATTTTCACGGAGTATATATCCATGGGAAGGTGCTATCATGTCTATTTCCAGGTTCTTAAGCTTCTCCAGCATATTTCTCACATATGGCCTGTGAGGTGCCATAATCAGCTTGTAGTACACCTTGAAATCCTCCATATATTCTCCCTTTGCCAGGTCGTTGAACAGTTCTTCATTGGCTATATGCGTGCTGAATATGTCACAGGGGAACAGCGTCCTGTCTTCCACCGCATAGGTGACCATGGTTTCCTCCGTATGCAGATATGGGGTCTCAAGAAATCTCAGTGTCTTTCCGCCGATATCCAGAGTATCCCCGTCCTTTACCATTATAAAGCTTCGGTTATAAAGCTTGAACATATCCCTAAGCAGCCGGCTTCCCAGTTCTGTTGTAACAATCTTTGCATTTCCGGCCTTTGCCGCCAATGCGGGAAGCGCTCCTGCGTGGTCAGGCTCTACGTGGTTTATTACAATGTACTCAATTTTCGCCGGATCAATTATTTCTTTTAGATTATCCACATATTCCTTTCCAAAAGCAATGTCCACAGTATCTATTATTGTGGGTTTTTCAGTCATAAGCAGATAGCTGTTGTATGTGGTTCCTCTTTCAAGGATCAGCCTGTGAAACGGAACTTTTCTGTCATCAATCTTACCTGTCCAAAAAATGTTGTTTTTTATCAATGTGTTCATTTCCATACCTCCTGAATCTTTCATGATCTATTTGACACTGTCAATTAAAACCCGGATGTCCGGCCGGCTGTTCTTTCTTTGATGACTACATCATACGGCAGATGCTAAAATAAAACTGTGACTGAAATCATATTTTTAAAAAATTTTTTAATAACCGTGAACCATTTTATACTCTGACTGTCTCTTATATATCATCAGGCATGCTTGAAGGATATGGAATTCCGAAATACTGAAAGGGATGACGAAATGGACCAAAGACAACTTATAGACCGCTGCCGGCTGGGTGATTTGAAAAGCTTTGAAGACCTGTATACTCTTTATAAGAAAAAGGCCTTGGGAACAGCTTATTTGATCGGGGGCAGCAAAAGTATTGCCGAGGATACCGGGCCCTGAAGGAATCTTTAAACGGATTCTTTCAAGGCCTTTTTATTTAATACGACCACTTTCTTGTTTCCTATCATATCAATTATGCCTTCATCCTGCAGGAGGCTCATTTTCCTGCTGACGGTTTCCCTTGCCAGGCCTATATAATTGGCTATTCCTTCACGGCTCAGAGGCAGGTCCACCAAAATACCCTCTGGGGTTACCTTTCCGTACTTATCGCAAAACTCCAGCAGGACCGAATTGACCCTTGACTCCACATTTCTGGCCCCCATGCTTTCAATGGCATTTTCCAGCCGTGTCAATCTGCCGCACAGTTCCTCCATAACCTTGAAGCCCAGTTCCGGAAATTCTCCCAGCAGCTCCTGAAAGTTCTTCTTGCGGATAGTGCACACTCCCGTATCCTCCAGAGCTTCCGCATTATAGGTAGCCTCCATGTTCAGAAGCAAATTTTTTTCACCGAAGAAATCACCTTCCGAAAAAATATATAAAATCTGTTCTTTTCCCTCGTTTGTGTTCTTATAGGCTTTAACCCTGCCGGAATTGATAATTATCATACTCTCCGGTCTTGAGCCCTCCATAATGATGAGCTCGCCCTTTTTATACTGCTTTCTTATTATGAGGCCGGATACGCGGGTCAGCTCTTCCTGATTGAATTCTGAAAAAATAGGAACCCGTCCCGCACACATTTTATTATGGCATTTTTCACAGGCACAGCCGGTACAATCCATATTTATCCCCCCACTCTCCTGGCCCTTTGTTTTACAACAGAATTATTAATGTATTACAGGTTTATAATATCACGGCATGGATCACGGAGGCAATACGCAGCCCGGATGCAGAGAAGTACAGAAGTACGGGAGTATGAAAGAAAATCTTAAAGAATGCAAAAATGCGGAGACCAAACGTCTCCGCTTTCCAATATTTTCTTAATTATTTGTTTGAACTTAATATCAATTCATCTGAATCTGAATTCAGGCTTTACTCTCTGAATTCTGCCTTTACAAACAAATCCTCTGCTTTGTATCCCCTTCGATCTTCCCTATTCCGTAACCATAGCAGAAAGACTGGTACATGCTGGTTATTATAAGTGAATTCAGAAAATTCCGCTCTTCTTCATTTAACCCTAAATCCATGGTCCTCATAAAATTTTTGGTCTTGTCCCTGGCAATAAGCTTAATCGCCTCTCTTGTACCTGCCAGGTCGTTTTCAAGCTTTTCTTTCCCCTGATGAAGATATTCCTTTATAACACTTTCAAATTTTTCAGATGGTGTGGAATTTTGCAGCTCAGCCATTTTTGGTCCTCCCAGTAATATCTTTACCGTTTTGCAGTTCAGAGGCTCCGTATAAAGCCGGCTGCCGCAAACCAGTATGCGCTTATTACTAAGTGTTACCACATTTGTATTGCCTATACAGACTTTATTATCTTTTTAACACTTTTTTCAAATTTCGTTCTGGCGAGCATCACCTGATGGGAACAGCCCACGCATCTGATCCTGAAATCAGCGCCGGTCCTCACAATCTCCCATTGCTTGCTGCCGCACGGGTGCTGCTTTTTCATCTCCACGATATCTCCCACTTGGTATTTATCAGGCATATTAACCCCACTTCTCTATAAAAATCACTGTTTCCTGCGTAACATTCAATTTATGGCTATTCTGACTTTAAAACCGCTGTCCTGTCAAAAAACTCAAGATCATTGGCCTCAAAGGCTTCCTTTATTTTCATCCTGATACGCCGCTCCACCTGCCACTGTTCATTTGGAAATGTGCGCGCCGTTATCTGCAGATTTATACTCTGCTTTCCCAGCTCTGTAATGCCCAGCACAGCCGGCGCTTCAGTGAAAACGTCAAACTCTCCCTTTACCTCGTCGCAGACCCTCTGGGCTATTTCATATACCTTGTCAAGGCTGCTGGAATAGGCCACAGGAATGTCCACAATGACCATTTTATTATCCCTTGTGTGATTGGTCACCTTCTTGATTTCCCCGTTGGGAATAATGTACACGTCTCCCGTATAGTTTTTGAGCCTTGTAACCCGCAGCTCCATGCGCTCTACGGTCCCCGTCATGGTATCGATCGTTATAAGATCACCCACGGCGAACTGGTCCTCCAGCAGTATAAAAAATCCTGAAACAACATCCTTTATAAGGCTCTGCGCCCCAAGACCTATGGCAACTCCACCCACTCCGGCGGCAGCCAGCACAGATGTAAAATTGAATACATCCGTCAATATCATCAATATGGCCCCGATATAGACCGTATATTTGAAAACGCTGGCCAGCAAAGTGGACATGGTATCGATTTTCTTATCCTCCACCTTGAACTTAAAGCTTTTCTGCTTCTCAAAAAACTTTTTAATAAGCTTCTTGCCTATCCTGGCAATCAGCGAGGCAGCGACGATTATGATAATAACTTTTGCAATTTTGAAAACTGGATTATAAAAAACCCCGAGGTAATCCAGCAAATAACCGTTTATCTTTTCAAGCATGAAGCCTCCGACCATTAAATAAATTTTATTTTAACATACCGAAACCAGCTTTTCAAATAGCTTTAAATGGGTTTTATCCCTTCTCCATAGATTCTCCGGATGCCACTGCACTCCCACGATAAAATTCTTGTTTTCATGGCTGATTGCCTCTATTATCCCATCCTCCGCATAAGCATTTGCAACAAAACTCGGTGCAACCCCATTGACCGCCTGATGATGAAAGGAGTTAACCTTCAGGGTCTCCCTCCCAAAGATTTCACGGACGCGGGTCGCGTCGGATATATGTACATTATGTATCTGAAACCATCTGGGCGCCTGCTGATCGTGCTGCAGCAATCCGGTTCCTGCATTATTCTCTGCATAAATGTCCTGAAAAATACTCCCTCCTGCGGCAATGTTGAGCACCTGTATGCCCCTGCAAATGCCAAGGGTCGGTTTATTCATCTCTATTGCCTGTCTGGCCAGAAATATCTCCATGCTGTCCCGGACAGGTGAGATTTCCTTTGCATAGGGCATATTGTTCTGCCCGAAATAAAAGGCATCTACGTCGGGGCCGCCTGATAAAATTAAACCGTCGCATATATCCAGATACTCCACCCACGCGCTTTTGACCTCAGTCACGGGAATCAGCACAGGTATCGCCCCGCATTGTATGACCGCCTCGTAGTAATCATCCTTCAGCGTGCTGGCGCTTTTTTCAAAATCATAGGCCGCAGTAATTCCAATCACAGGCTTGCCCCTATACATAGAAATTCACCCCTTCGCATTTCTTTTACTTAAAAGTACTTTCCCTTTTTATGCTAAAAAACGGTTCTCCTATGCATTGGCGCTTGGAAAACCGTCTTAAGTAATTTTATAAAGGCAACTTGCCGGTTGCCTTATGATTTTTATTGTTTTTCAAACAAGCTCTTATCTACTCCGCAAGTTGGACATACCCAATCATCAGGAATATCCTCAAAGGCTGTGCCCGGTGCTATTCCGCTATCCGGATCCCCTACCTCGGGATCATAAACATACCCGCAAACAGTGCATACATACTTATCCATTGTTTATCCTCTCCTTGTCTTAAAAAGTTAATTGGTCCAGCTTAAAGTTTTTGTACTTAAAATGATTACTTAATATATATTACCATTTTTTATCGGGCATAACACCTTTTTTTAAAATTTCTTTCAATTTTATACGCCTTTTTATGTTTTGAAGGTCTATATTTCTCGAGAACGGCATTTGTACTGGCTTTCCTGCTTCCTTCATCCCTGTTCATATAAGTACACCTTTCGCTTTCTCAACCAAAGACGGTTGCGTTATGGTATATTATATGCACTGACCCCGGAAGGGGCGCTTAATAATTCAATGCCGGTCAGAATAAAGCATGTCAATTTCTGCGGTTTCTGGCAACTATGAGCAGGCCGCCCAAAATCAATATGGCTGGAATCAGATACATTCTGAGGACCCACACCCTTCCCAGCGATATGGCAAAGAAGATCAGAGACAGTCCTCCCAGAATAAAAATAGGTATCAGAAGTCCCTTTTCCTTGGTTCCGAAAATGTAGAGCTCAAACAGGCCCACAGCCACTGAAAGGATGAAGCCCGGCCACATGAATTCCCATATGTTGAACAGCATTGACAGCTGACAGGTAAGGCCTATGACCAGCAGAATCCCGCCCGGGACCAGCAGGCCCGCATCTGATGTTTTTGCAGTGAAAAACGAATAGTGAAAAATCAACCCCGGTATTATAATAAACAACGGCCAGAAGGTCGAGAACATGAACCCTATATCAAAAATATCAAAATAGAATTCGAAAATCCCAAAATTCCTCAAAAGGAAAGCAATACCTATTAATATCAGTATTAAACCTATAATCATAGTACCATTACGCCTGCTATTCATAAAAACCTCCTCTGTACGCACAAATCACGGACGCAAATATTATTACAATGTCTGGCGCGGCCGCCGCAAAATTCTTTGAGGGGCCGGAACCTTCAATGAACGCTCAAATTATGTTCTTGACTTTTATACTATATTATAAGATTAATAATTTGAAAAGTCTGAAATTTTAAACACTTTCGTGGAACATTGCCCTGGGAATATCCGGTATGTCAGCTCTTGAATTTCCTGCCCCGGTTTTATTCAGAATCCTGAACCCCGGCTTCTGAATTATCCTGCACTCTTAACAGCTTCTCCCTCTCTATCCTCCAAAGTACGTATTTTATCCCGCTTGATATTACCTCAGCCATTTTCATAACCGTACACAGTCTGGTGTTCTGAAGGATCAGGAAGTCCATAAACCCGCTGAAATTGACTATTCCCGTTATATGCATATCACCCACGGGGAGCAGGTCCTTATTGACCGCCGAACCCGGTTTGATAGCGCCATGGCCCACAGTTATGTTCCCCACGTGCTCCATTTTCCCTAGACAGGCATCTATGGCAATGACAAAAGGCTTATTGTATTTTTCATATATTGACTTTGTTATCTGATCCAGATTTTTGGCATGGACCGGCGCATCCAGATTTCCAAAAATACAGACATTTCCATATCTGATATCCTTCAGCTTGTGCCCGATAAGAGGTCCCAGGCTGTCGCCCGTGGATCTGTCCGTCCCTATACATACAAACACTATATCCCTGTTTTCATAAGCCCTGTAGCTTTTTATGCTCTGATACAGGGCTTCCGAGAACAAAGCGAACGCGTTTGCCCCATTTGCATCAATATATTTCAGATCTGTTATTCTCGCTCCTGGATTCATCTGTTTCTCCACTTCCGGCATAATTCCTCCGCTAACAACCTATATTATTTGATTATTTCTTATTATTGACAAAAACAGTTTCAAATAATATTTTTAGAAAGAATTCCGTTTTTTTTAGAATAAACTATGTTAAAATATATGTAGCCATAACAATCACAATGTTATTTTCTGAAATTTTTATTTAAAAGGGTTGATTTTATTGCCATACAAGCTGAGAAAAAAATTTGGTGCTTCAGCGTGCAGCTTCATTGAGGAAATAATTGACGGAATGCAGGACTGGGTAAGGGTAATAAACCGGGACGACACCATTGTATTTGTAAATAAGGCCATGCAGGACGCATTGGGCGAGGATATAGTGGGCCGGAAATGTTATGAGGCTCTGGGCAGAACCAGCCCCTGTCCCAATTGTGTGACAAGATGCCTTTTCGCGAATCAACCGGCGTGTAAAGAGGAAATAATCAACGGGCGTATTTTTTCAGTTACCAGTTCACCTCTCAGAGGCGAGGACGGAGAAACTGTCGAAGCCGTTATAGAAGTTCTTCACGACATTACCGCATTGAAAAATTTGAGCAGAGAGCTTGAAGAACAAAATGAGAAGCTCAAAGCGGACCTGGCTATGGCAAGGCGGCTGCAATGCAGTCTTTTGCCCAAAAATCAGATTTCCAACGATAAAATCGATTTCAGTTTTATATATAAGCCCTGCGAAACGCTGGGAGGAGACTTTCTTGACATTTTTCAGATAGACCCGGATCATTTAGGCGTTTATATTGCCGACGTCTCGGGCCATGGGGTAGCCGCTTCCATGCTGACAATGTTTTTGAGAACTGCCCTTAATAAATCCGCGACATCTCCCTCAAAGGCATTGACCCAGCTCTACGAATATTTTAACAGAAACGGTTTTGCCGATGAGCTTTACATAGCAGTTTTTTACGGTATCATTGATACTTCGGACTACACCATGACCTATACGAATGCCGGTTTGAACGTCTGCCCCGTTATTTATTCAAAGGACAGCTTCCAGATACTCAGGGCTCCGGGCATACCTATCAGCAATTGGGTTGAAACGCCGGAATACATGGAAGTTACAGTAGATATTAAACCCAAGGACCGAATGTTTTTTTATACGGACGGAATAATAGAGATCAGAAATGCCCAAAATGATCAATTGGGAGAGGAGCGCATCATCGAGTATCTGCTGGAATCTGATTCACAGCCGTCTGTGACCCTTTCAACCATAATTGATATGGCCACGGACTTTTCCGGCAGGAATAATCCCAACGACATAATGGACGATATAACTATGGCCCTTATAGAAATTAAATAACAATTTATATAACATTTAAGGAAGTGTTTCTTCATGTCAGAACATGATATTATTCAAGACCTTGAAAGCTACAGGGCTCAAGGTTACATCATACCGCATCCGTCGCTTGTAAAGACCCGGGAGCAGCTGGAAGGCATACGCCGGAGCGGAAAAATAACAGTACAGATATTAAATATGCTGGAGAAGGAAATCCGTCCGGGGATGACCACGGAACAGATCGACAAGCTGGTATATGATTTCACCATGGATCACAAGGGTATTCCCGCCACCCTGAATTATATGGGGTTTCCAAAGAGTGTGTGCACCTCTATAAATGATGTGGTATGCCACGGCATTCCAAACGACAAAACCGTACTTAAATCAGGCGATATTGTCAATGTGGACGTCTCCACCATACTGGACGGTTATTTTTCAGACGCCAGCAGGATGTATATGATCGGAGACGTGTCCCCCAATGCCAGGAAACTGGTGGAAATCACCAGGGAATGCCTCAATATCGGTACTAAGCAGGTCAAACCCTTTGCCTCCACAAACGACATCGGCAGGGCAATTGAACCCTTTGCAAATGAAAACGGATATACTGTTGTCCGTGACCTGGGCGGCCACGGAGTGGGACTGAAATTTCATGAAGAGCCCCATATCGATCATTTCGAAAAACAGGGAAAAGGCTTTTTAATGGTTCCCGGTATGGTGTTTACCATTGAGCCCATGATAAATGAAGGCGGGTACGGCGTAAAATTGGCCCACGACAAATGGACGGTCACCACCAGGGACGGTTCCCTGTCCGCCCAGTGGGAGTACACTCTGACCGTGACCAAGACCGGCTGCGAGCTGCTTGCCTGGTAAGTTATTATAACTTTCCGGGCTACGAATTCCGGTTCAATATCCACTGGGCCAGCCTGTCCACGCCCTCGCCGGTCTTGCAGGAGACCTGGATTATCTCGGCCTTCTCGTTCAGAGCCTTCACGCCCTTATAAAAACTGTCCATGTCAAAATCTATATAGGGAGCCAGGTCAGTCTTATTCAGCACTACAACATCCGCCAGTTCAAACATGGAGGTGTATTTATACGGCTTGTCATGTCCTTCCGGCACGCTGGCAATGCCCATCTTTATGCTTTC